>CAZVWX010000229.1:0-3564 GCA_964631105.1 uncultured Prevotella sp.
GCTCGAAGAGGCGGATGCCGTTGCTGCCCTTGATGAGGATGCACTTGCCTTCGGGGCGGTGGCGGGCTATCTCGGCCTTCACCTCGCCCACGTCGGCAAACTTGCGGAAGGCGCAGCGGGTCTTGCCGAACTCCTCGCCCACGAGCCACACGTCGGTCATGCCGTCGGCCGCCAGGCGGTCCACCACCCTCTGGTGCTCTTCGGCCGAGGCGTCGCCCAGTTCGCGCATGTCGCCCAGGATGGCCATCTTCCCCGTGGCGTCCATCAGGCGGAAGTTGTCCAGCGCCGCCGCCATGCTCGACGGGTTGGCGTTGTAGGCGTCCACCACGAGCCTGTTGTGCGGCGTGATGGTGAGCTGGCTCCGGTTGTTGCTCGGCTGGTAGTCGCGCAAGGCCTCGTCGATTTGCGCGGGGGCCACGCCGAAGTGCAGTCCCACGGTGATGGCGGCGAGCAGGTTGTCCAGGTTGTAGGCCCCGATGAGGTGGGTCGCCACCCGGTTGGTCTCGCCGCCGGGGTCCTGCCGCCACTCCATCTCCACATAGGGCGAGCAGGCCGTGACGCGCCCCTGCACGCTGCCGTCGGGCTCGTGGCCGTAGCCCACGACGCGCTCCATGCCGCGTTCGCGGGCCATCGCCACCAGGTCGGCGTTGCTCTCGTTGAGGAAGAGCAGCCCGCCATGGTCGTGGAGGTAGTCGTAGAGCTCGCCCTTGGTGCGCTTCACGCCCTCGAAAGAGCCGAAGCCCTGCAGGTGGGCGCGCCCCACGTTGGTGATGAGGCCGCAGGTGGGCTCGGCGTACTCCACCAGCTTGCGGATGTCGCCCGGGTGGCTCGCCCCCATCTCCACCACCGCCAGCTCGTCGGCCGGGGTGAGGCGCAGCAGCGTCTTGGGCACCCCCACGTCGTTGTTGAAGTTGCCCTCGGTGTGCATCACGCGGAAGCGGCGGGCCAGCACGGCCGAGACGAGCTCCTTGGTCGTGGTCTTGCCGTTGGTGCCCGTGATGCCCAGCACGGGGATGTGGAACTGGCGGCGGTGCTCGCGGGCCATCTCCTTGAAGGTGGTGAGCACGTCGCCGACGAGGATGTAGCGGTCGTCGCCGGCCGTGGCATACTGCGGCTCGTCGACCACCGCGTAGGCGCAGCCCTTGGCCAGGGCCTGCGCGGCAAACTTGTTGCCGTCGAACGAGGCGCCTTTCAGCGCGAAGAAGATGCTGCCCGCCGGGCAGTCGCGGCTGTCGGTGGTGGCTGCGGGGTGCTTGCGGTAGAGGGCGTATAAATCCGAGGTTTCCATTTCGTCGTGTTTATTTCTTGCAAAGTTACGGCATTTTTCTCGAAATCGATTCTTCAATTCCAAATAATATTGCTATTTTTGCAGCATATGAGCAAGAAGAACAACTTTACGCTGAATGTGCGAGGCCGGCTGCTGGACCTGGCCGTGCCCCAGGTGATGGGCATCCTGAACGTGACGCCCGACAGCTTCTATGCCGGCAGCCGCGTGCAGACCGCCGACGCCGTGGCCGCCCGCGCCCGCGAGATTGTGGCGCAGGGGGGCGGCATCATCGACGTGGGGGCGTGCTCGACGCGTCCCGGCGGCACGCCCGTGGGCCAGGACGAGGAGATGCGGCGGCTGCGGATGGCCCTGCCCGTGGTGGCCGAGGCCGCGCCGGAGGCGGTGGTATCGGTGGACACCTTCCGCCCCGACGTGGCCAAGATGGCCGTGGAGGAGTATGGGGCCGCCATCATCAACGACGTGAGCGAGGCCGCCGACGCGCGCATGATTCCCCTCATGGGGCGCTTGAAGGTGGCCTATGTGCTGATGTCGGTGGAGGCCAACCTGCACGACATGCTCATACGCTTCGCACGCGAGGTGGACCAGCTGCACGAGGCCGACGTGGCCGACGTGATTCTCGACCCGGGCTTCGGCTTCGGCAAGACCGTGGCCGACAACTACCGGCTGCTCGCCGAGATGGACCGGCTGCAGGTGATGGGGCTGCCCCTGCTCGTGGGCGTGTCGCGCAAGCGCATGGTGCACCAGCTGCTCGGCGTGGCGCCCGACAGCGGCGAGGCCCTGACGGGGACCACCGTGGTGAACACCATCGCCCTGGAGCGCGGGGCCGACATCCTGCGCGTGCACGACGTGGGGGCGGCAGCCGACGCCGTGAAAATCGTTAGTCAACTCAATCTTTAAAACTCTCTACAGGCGTGCTTTTCTCGTTCGGAATCAAGGATATCATCGACATCTTCCTCGTCGCCCTGATGCTATACTACATCTACCGGCTGATGAAGGAGTCGCGCTCGCTCAACATCTTCGTGGGCATCATGCTCTTCATCCTGGTGTGGCTCTTCGTGAGCCAGGTGCTGGAGATGCGCCTGCTCGGGGCCATACTCGACAAGCTGGTGAGCGTGGGCGTAATCGCCCTCATCGTCATCTTCCAGGAGGACATACGCAAGTTCCTCTACGAGCTGGGCACGCAGAAGGGCATCAGGCGGCTGCTGCGCCTCTTCCGCTCCAACCGCGACAAGGCTCCCGAGGAGGACAAGGAGACCATCATGCCCATCGTGCTGGCCTGCATGAGCATGAGCAGGAAGTATGTCGGGGCCCTCATCGTCGTGGAGCGGGCTGTGCCCCTGACCGACATCGTGGAGACGGGCGAGCTGGTCGACGCCAGAATCAGCCAGCGGCTCATCGAGAACATCTTCTTCAAGAACTCGCCCCTGCACGACGGGGCCATGGTCATCTCGAAGAAGCGCATCAAGGCCGCGGGCTGCATCCTGCCCGTGAGCCACAACCTCGACATTCCCAAGGAGCTGGGGCTGCGCCACCGCGCGGCCATGGGCATCAGCCAGAACAGCGACGCCATCGCCATCGTGGTGTCGGAGGAGACGGGGCGCATCAGCGTGGCCATCAAGGGCGTGTTCCGCCTCAGGCTCTCGGCCGAGGAGCTGGAGAGCATCCTGACCAGGGAAATGCAGTGACCGCGGCGGAAAACGGGCGCCCGCGGGACGGAGGCGAGAAAAAATGACGCGGCGGGCGTGCCGTCTCGATTTATTTTCGTAATTTTGCCATATGGAAGCCGACGATACAGCAAATCGCTTAAAAACATAACAACCTTTATCGATTATGGACTTATTAAATCAGATTGTTGCGCGCGCTAAGGCAGACAAGCAGCGCATCGTCCTCCCCGAGGCCGAGGAGGAGCGCACGTTGAGGGCCGCCGACAAGGCTTTGGCCGACGACCTCGCAGAACTCATCCTCATCGGGAATCCCGCAAACATCAGCCGGCTCGCCGGCGAGTGGGGGCTGGAGAACATCGGCAAGGCCACCATCGTGGACCCGGAGAACAACCCCCGCCGCGAGGAGTATGCCGAGAAGCTGGCCGAACTGCGCAAGAAGAAGGGCATGACCATCGAGCAGGCCCGCGAGCTGGTGACGAAGAACAACCTCTACCTGGGCTGCATGATTATCAAGACCGAGGGGGCCGACGGGCAAATCTCGGGAGCCCTGTCGACCACCGGCGACACGCTCCGCCCCGCGCTCCAGATCATCAAGTGCGCCCCGGGCATCTC
>CAZVWX010000230.1:0-3561 GCA_964631105.1 uncultured Prevotella sp.
ACATCATGGGCTTGCCGAACCATTTCTGGTAGTCGCGCTCCAGCTCGATGGTCTTGGCCGACGACGTGTTGTAATAGAACGTCGAGGGGACGTAGGTGTCGTACTTGAAGAACTTGTCCAAGTCGTAGCGTGCGTACATGAGCCATTCGGTGTATCCATAGAGCGAGATGACGAGCCCGGGGTAGTGCTGGGTCATGGCGTCGAGCTTGGCGAGCACGGCGTTGAGCTCGGGCGACCGGCCCGTGTTCACGACGACCACGTTCTGGCGCGAGCGGTCGAAGGCCTTCAGGAACAGCTCTTCCGACGAGTTCACGTTGGTGATGCTGTACTTTGTGCCGCGGCGCTCCAGCTCCTTGCGCAGTCCGAAGGTGAAGACGCCCTTGCGCGAGGTGGTGTCGTTGCAGTCCACGAACACGGGGTGCGCCGTGGGGAACCGGTTCAGAAAGGCCTGTATGGCGGCGCTGTTGAGCCGCTCAGGCGACTGGTAGACCTGGTAGACCTCCTTCACGCGGTCTACGTCGTCGCCCTCGATGGAGAAGGGTATGACGAGCTTGATGCCGTAGGCCTTGCAGAACTCGGCCAGATAGGGCACCTGCTTGGTGTAGAGCGGGCCGAAGATGATGTCGCAGCGGTTGGCTCCGTCGCTCAGCAGGGTCTGGCGGATGTCGCTGTCGATGGCCACGTTCCACGCGTGTATGTCGGTGGACACGCCCTGCCGCTTCAGGTCGTCGCACGCCATGAGCACGCCCCGGTAGTATTCCACCATGCGGCGGCCGTCGCCGTCGACATCGTGCAGGGGCAGCATCACGCCCACGCGCACCGCTCCGCTCGCCGTCTCCGTACCAGTCTGTGTGGCGGCCGGGGTGGTCTGGGCCGCCGGCGTGGCCGGCGGGCCGGCCTTCTTCTGGCCCGCATAGGGTATGAAGAGCGTGTCGACCTTCTTCAGCATGTAGCCTTCCTGCTTCATCGCGGGGTTGGCCTCCATCAGCTCGGGCAGGGTGAGGTCGAATTTCTTGGCGATGCCGAACACGGTGTCCTTCTTCTTCACCTTATAAATGTCACGCCATTTGTTCACCTGCGCCTCGGCTCCCACGGCGAGGGCGAGCGTCAGCAAGAGCAGGAGGTGGCGAAAAGCATGTCTCATCATTCTCTTGATTTTCGAATTCAAGTGCAAAAATACAAAAAAACTTTTATCTCGCATAGACTATCTCTAATCTTTTTCGTAACTTTGCCCAATAATGATGAACATGCACAGAAGAATGAAAACCGCTCTTGTGAGCCGGCGGGGCTTTTGCCGCCTGGGCTTCCTGGCGGCGCTGCTGGTCTGGGCGGTGGCCGCCGGGGCGCAGGAGTCCCCTTCGGTGACGGCCACGGCCCACTATGCGCTGCCCGACGGCACCACGAGCGACGACGAGAACCCCCTGGCCGCGTCGGCGCCGGTGGAGGCCACGTTCACGCTCAGCGCGGAGAACGTGTCCGACTACGACGTCACCTGCCAGTGGACCATCAAGAACACCGAGGACACCACCTTCCAGATTACGCGCTACGACGCGCAGATGGACTACACGTTCCGCACGGCGGGGTCGTTCAGCATCATCTGGCAGGTCACGCTCAACCGGAGCGGACTGGCCGAGCCGCTGGTCTACAACAACGAGGACGACCCCTACATCGTGACCATCTCGGAGAGCAAGCTCGACTTTCCCAACGCTTTCTCGCCCAACGGCGACGGCATCAACGACATCTACAAGGCCAAGGAGGGATACCAGAGCATCGTGGAGTTCGACGCCTACATCTTCAACCGGTGGGGGAAGAAGCTCTACGAATGGCACGACCCCTCGGGCGGATGGGACGGAACCTACAATGGCAAGGACGTGAAGCAGGGCGTCTACTTCGTTCTGGTGAAGGCCCGCGGCGCCGACGGGCGGCGGTTCAACATCAAGAAGGACGTGAACCTGCTGCGCGGTTACACCGAGACTACGTCGTCGACAACGGAATAAGTGCGCGTGATGGAGCAGGAAAACAAGAAGGGGCGCCGGCTGATTGAAGTCTGGGGCGCCAGGGTGCACAATCTGAAGAACATTGACGCGGTCATTCCGCGCAACAGCCTCACCGTGATTACGGGCCTGTCGGGCTCGGGCAAGTCGTCGCTGGCCTTCGACACGATTTTCGCCGAAGGCCAGCGACGCTACATCGAGACGTTCTCGGCCTACGCGCGCAACTTCCTGGGCAACATGGAGCGCCCCGACGTGGACAAGATTACCGGCCTGTCGCCCGTCATCAGCATCGAGCAAAAGACCACCAACCGGAACCCGCGCTCCACCGTGGGCACCACCACCGAAATCTACGACTACCTGCGCCTGCTCTACGCCCGCGCCGCCACGGCCTACAGCTATGCCAGCGGCGAGCGCATGGTGAAGTACACCGAGGAGCAAATCGCCGCCATGATTGCCCGCGATTATGCCGGAAAGAAAATCCTCATCCTCGCACCGCTCGTGAGGCAGCGCAAGGGGCACTACCGCGAGCTCTTCGAGGGGCTGCGGCGCAAGGGCTACCTCTATGCCCGCGTGGATGGCGAGGAGAGGGAAATCGTGCGCGGAATGCGCGTGGACCGCTACAAGAACCACAACATCGAGGTGGTGGTGGACAAGCTGAAGGTGGCCCCACAGCCCGACGACGGGCAGCGGCAGCGCTTCGGCCAGTCCATAGCCACGGCCATGCGCCAGGGCGACGGCGCGCTGATGATACTCGACAACGAGGACATGAGCGTGCGCAACTTCTCGAAAAAGCTCATGGACCCCGTCACGGGGCTATCCTATGGCGACCCAGCACCCAACATCTTCTCCTTCAACTCGCCCGAAGGGGCGTGCCCCCACTGCAAGGGGCTCGGCGTCATCAGCGAAATAGACCTGGGCAAGGTGATGCCCGACGGCACGAAAAGCATTCGCGACGGCGCCATCGCACCGCTCGGGAAGTACAAGAACCAGATGATCTTCTGGCAGATTGAGGCCATCCTCGCCAAGTACGGCTACGACCTGAAGACCCCCGTGGCCGACATTTCCAAGGAGGCCATGGACGAGATTCTCTATGGAAGCCTGGAGCGCGTGCGCATCGACAAGGACCGGGTGAGCACGTCGTCGGATTATTTCGTGAGCTTCGACGGCGTGGTGAAATACCTGCGCACCGTGATGGAAAACGACGACTCGGCGTCAGGGCAGAAATGGGCCGGACAGTTCATGGCCGAGGTGGCGTGCCCCGAGTGCCACGGCATGCGCCTCAAGCGCGAAAGCCTGGCCTACCGCATCTGGGACAAGAACATCTCCGAGGTGGCCGCCCTCGACATTGCCGAGCTCAGGGAGTGGGTCAGCCATGTGGAGGAGCACCTCGAGCCGCAGCAGCGGCAGATAGCCCACGAAATCGTGAAGGAGCTGAGGTCGCGCGTGGACTTCATGCTCGACGTGGGGCTCGACTATCTCTCGCTCAACCGGCAGAGCGCCTCGCTCTCGGGGGGCGAGAGCCAGCGCATCCGCCTGGCCACGCAGATAGGGAGCCAGCTCGTGAACG
>CAZVWX010000231.1:0-3556 GCA_964631105.1 uncultured Prevotella sp.
CCGCCAGCTCTGGTGGGGCCACCGCATCCCCGCATGGTACTACAACGACAGCCAGGGCGCCCGCAAGTTCGTCGTGGCCGAGGATGCCGCACGGGCTCTCGACCAGGCACGCCGCGACAACCCCGCCCTCACGGCCTCCGACCTGGAGCAGGAGAGCGACTGCCTCGACACCTGGTTCTCGTCGTGGCTATGGCCCATCTCCGTCTTCGACGGCATCAACCATCCCGACAATGCCGACATCAACTACTATTATCCCACGTCCGACCTGGTCACCGGGCCCGACATCATCTTCTTCTGGGTGGCGCGGATGATCATGGCGGGCTATGAGTTCCGCCACGCCATGCCGTTCCGGCACGTCTACTTCACCGGCATCGTGCGCGACAAGCTCGGGCGGAAGATGAGCAAGTCGCTCGGCAACTCGCCCGACCCCATCGAGCTCATCGACAAGTACGGGGCCGACGGCGTGCGCATGGGCATGATGCTCTGCGCCCCGGCGGGCAACGACATCCTCTTCGACGAGACGCTCTGCGAGCAGGGGCGCAACTTCAACAACAAGATTTGGAACGCCTTCCGCCTCGTGCAGGGGTGGCAGCAGGCCGACACCGCCCAGCCCGAGGCGTGCCGGGAGGCCGTGGCGTGGTTCGCGGCCAAGCTCAAGGAGGGCTACCAGCAGATGGAGGACCAGTTTGCGCACTACCGCATCTCCGAGGCCCTGATGACCGTCTACCGCCTCTTCTGGGACGAGTTCTCGGCCTGGTATCTTGAGATGGTGAAGCCCGCCTACGCCGACGGAGGCCAGCAGCCCGTCGACAAGACCACCTACGAGGCCACGCTCGCTTTCTTCGAGACCTTGCTGAAGATGCTCCACCCCTTCATGCCCTTCATCACCGAGGAGCTCTGGCAGCACATCTACCAGCGCACCGAGGGCGAGAGCATCATGAAGGCCACGCTCCACATGGACGCGCCCACCGACGGCGAGCGGCGGCTGCTGGCCGACATGGAGGCCGTGAAGCAGGTGGTGGCCGGCGTGCGTGCCGTGCGCAACCAGAAGAACATCGCCCCGAAGGCGCAGCTCGACCTCGTGGCCGTGGGCCACCGGGACTATGCCGCCTATGCGCCGGTGATGGTGAAGATGGCCAACCTGAAGACGGTCGGCGCCGCCGACGCGAAGCCGGCCAACGCCTCGGTCTTCATGGTGGGCACCGGCGAGTGGGCCGTGCCCGTGGGCGACCTGATTGACGTCGAGGCCGAGACGGCACGCGTGGAGAAGGAAATCGCCCACATGGAGGCGTTTCTCGCCGGCGTGAGGAAGAAGCTCGGCAACGAAAAGTTCCTCGCCCATGCTCCCGAGGCCGTGGTGAGCCGCGAGCGCAAGAAGGAGAGCGACGCCACGGAGAAGATAGCCACGCTCAAGGCGCAGCTGGAAGAACTGGGGAAGCGGTGAGAAGGCTCTGGTTGATACTGGCAGGTGTGGTGGTGATGGTGCTCGCCGCGTGCAGCGACGACGAGGGCCTCACACCCGAGACGGTGAACCAGAAGACGCTTCTGGTTTTCATGCCGTGGACGGGCGACGCCTCGGGCAGCAGCGGGCTCTACCCCTACTTCGAGGCCAACCTCGACAGCATGGAGGCCGCCATCGTCGCCGCCAAGGGGCTGGGGCAGAAGCGCATGCTCGTCTTCCTGAGCTCGGGGCCGGAGGCTTCCACCCTCTATGAGGTGACCTACGACCGCGGCGCGTGCACCCACACCACCCTGCGCGAGTTCGCAGGCCACGACTACACCACGCGCACGGGCCTCGCCTCGCTCTTCACCACCGTGGCCGAGGCGGCGCCGGCCTTGAACTATGCGCTCATCGTGGGAAGCCACGGCACGGGATGGACGCGGAAGGCCGACTGGACCGACTATCCCAACCGGGCGCGGCGGCGGGCGAAGGCGGCCGTGCCGACACGCTTCTACGGAAGCGTGGCCGACAGCACCTACGCCACCGACGTCGCCACGCTCGCGGGGGGCATCGAGGATGCGGGGCTCACGATGCAGTTCATCCTCTTCGACGACTGCTACATGGCCAACGTGGAGACGGCCTACGAGCTGCGCAACGCCACACGCTTCCTGGTGGCCTCGACGAGCGAGGTCATGGCCGTGGGCATGCCCTACCGCTCCATGTGGGCCCAGCTCATTTCAGCCACGCCTTCCTACTCGTCGCTCACGTCGGCCTTCAACACGTTCTTCACCAGCTACGCCTATCCCTTCGGCGCGTTGTCGGCCATCGACTGCCGGCAGGTGGAGGGGCTGGCCGAGGTCATGCGCGACATCAACGCCGGCTACACGCTGGCCGACTCGCTGCGCGACAGCGTGCAGGTGCTCGACGGGTTCAACACGCCCATCTTCTTCGACATGGACGACTATGTGGCGCGCCTCGGCGTTTCGGCGCGCCTCCAGGAGCGATTCGACGAGCAGATGAAGAAGGTGGTGCGCAGCGCCGTGTCCACCGACACCGTCTATTCGTCGCTCTATGGCGTGGGGCGCTATCTCACCATACGCACCAACTGCGGCCTCACCATCTCCGACCCGAGCCGGAACAGCGTGGCGCTGAAGGGCCTGGCGACAACGGCCTGGTGGAAATCGACACACGACTGAAAGCTATGGATGCCAGAAGAATCAATCACTTCCTTGCAGGGGTGGCGGCCAACAACAACCGCCCCTGGTTTCAGAGCCACAAGGCGGAATACGAGGCGTGCAAGCTCGATTTCGAGCGTGGCGTGGCCGCCGCCATCGTCCGCCTGGCCCAGTTCGATCCCGAGATTGCCGCACTCACGCCCCGCGACTGCTGCTACCGCTTCTATCGCGACGTGAGGTTCTCGCCCGACAAGTCGCCTTACAAGCGCCATTTCGGGGCTTACATCTGCGCCCATGGCAAGAAGAGCCTGCGCGGCGGCTATTACATCCACGTGCAGCCGGGCCGGTGCCTCTTCAGCGCGGGGTGCTATTGGCTGCCCACCAACATCCTCACCTCCACGCGCAATGAAATCATGTCGCGCATCGGCGAGTGGCGCGGCATGGTGGAGAACCCCGCCTTCGTCGAGGCCTTCGGGCGACCCGGCGAGGAAGTCTGGGACGAGCAGCAGGGCGTTCTGAGCTGGAAAGGCTTCGGGGGCGGGCGGCTGAAGACGTGCCCGAAGGGCTTCCCGCAGGACTACCCCTATATGGACTACCTGCGCATGAAGTCCTACATCGCGTGGCAGCGCAAGCCCGACGACTTCTTCCAGGGCGACGGCTGGCTCGACGAGCTGGACCGCGTCATGAGGCTGGCCAAGCCGATGATGGACTTCATCAACTCCGTGGTCGACGATTATGAGTGATGGCGACGTCTGCCGCCATGCTGTTACCTGATGGGCAGCTTTCCGCATTTGATGGCGGAAAAACACGATGAGGCAAGATGCCAGGCGTTGCTCAACATCGGCGGAAGCCGACTTCGGTTGTCAACTATTCTTCCATCGATTCGAAGAACGGCCTTCTTGCAATGTGTAAGCGGCCTTCTTGGCCTCGAAGAAGGCCG
>CAZVWX010000232.1:0-3553 GCA_964631105.1 uncultured Prevotella sp.
AAGTACCCCGTCGTGGCACAGGAGAACGGCGTGCAGGGACGCGTCATCGTGTCCTTCGTGGTTGAGCGCGACGGCTCCATCACCGACGTGCGCACAGCACGCTCGGTCGACCCCTCGCTCGACAAGGAGGCCATGCGCGTCGTCAAGAGCATGCCCCGCTGGAACCCTGGAAAGCAGAACGGACAGGCCGTGCGCGTGAAGTTCAACGTGCCCGTGATGTTCCGCCTGCAGTAATCACAACACTAGCGTATGAACAAGAAAACATCTTATAGCATTATAGGATTCACTCTCGCCCTTGGCTTCCTTCTGACCGCTTGCGGCCAGAAGAAAACCAAGGGAATGCGGACTGACACTCCAACGTCGGGCACCATACAGTTTGTGGCCGACGAGAGTTTCAGTCCCATCATCGAAGAGGAGCGGAAGCAGTTTGAGTTCGAGTACCCCAAGGCTCACCTCAAGCCGATTTATACTGATGAGATTACAGGCCTGAAAATGCTGAAGGACATGAAGACGTGCCTGCTCATCACTTCCAGAAGGCTGCTCCCACAAGAAGAGGCCTACTTCAAGGCCAAGAACATCATTCCTTCGGTCTTCCCCATCGGATACGACGGGCTGGCGCTCATCGTCAACCGCAACAACTCCGACACGTGCATCACCGTCAACGACGTGAAGCGCATTCTCAGCGGGAAAGTGAAAAAGTGGAACGAGATTTACCCCCGCTCCAACAAAGGCGACATCGAGGTGGTCTTCGACAACAAGCAGTCGGCCACGCTGAGCTACGTCGTAGACTCGCTGCTGGGCGGAAAGCCCATCAACAGCCCCAACGTCTACGCCGCCAAGACCAGCAAGGAGGTCATCGACTATGTCGACAAGACACCCAACGCCATCGGCGTGATTGGATCGAACTGGCTCAACGACCGCCGCGACTCCACCAACACCACATTCAAGAAGAACATCCACGTGATGTCTGTCTCCATCAAGGACCAGGCCAACGAGGCGAACAGCTGGAAACCCTACCAGGCATACCTGCTCGACGGGCGCTACCCGTTCGTGCGCACCATATACTGCCTGGTGGTAGACCCAAGCCACGCCCTGCCCTGGAGCTTCGCCAACTACATCGCCAACCCACGCGGGCAGATGATCATCTTCAAGGCCGGGCTCCTGCCCTACCGCGGCGACATCGTCATCCGCACGGTCGACGTGAAAAGATAAGCGAAAAAAAGGAAAAGAGCGTTAAAGGACACAACATCACGGCACACATAACGTCTAACAAGGTAAAAAGAAACAGAGTAGAACGAAAAAATAGAAGGAAGAAGAAAATGAAAGCAAAGCAATATCTCATAGCCGGAGCGTTGATGCTCAGCCTCAGCGCCCCCCTCTCGGCCCAGGAGGCCGACTATCAAAGCCAGCTCAAGACCATCGAGTCGGCACTCAAGTCAAGCCCCGACAGCAAGGAGACACAGAACCTGGTGAAGGACTTCACCAAGGATTTCAAGAAGGATCCGAAGGCACTTGTGGCCCTGGGCTATTCGCTCATGGCCAACAAGAACTATGACAAGGCCACCGAAGTGGCCAACGCGGTGATTGCCAAGAACAAGAACTACGGCGACGCCTACGTGCTCCTGGGCGACATCCAGGTGATGAAGGACGACGGCGGCGACGCCGCCATGTGGTACCAGCAGGCCATGACGATGGACCCGAAGAACCCCGCCGGCTACATGAACCTGGCCAAAATCTACCGCAAGGTGAGCCCCGACCAGGCCGCCGAAGCCCTGAACAAGCTCAAGGCCGAGCGCCCCGACTATCCCATCGAGGCCGAGGCCGGCAACGACTTCTACTCCGCCGGCAACTACGAGAAGGCCTACGACTACTTCAGCAAGACCGACAAGAACAACCTGAAGGAGTACTACCTCTTCGAGTATGCCACGACCGACTACATCCTCCACAAGTATGAGGAGAGCCTCGACCTGGCACAACTCGGCGTGCAGAAGTTCCCCAAGACCGTTTCCTTCGCCCGCCTGGGCCTGTGGAACGCCGTGGAGCTGCAGAAGTACGACGTGGCCAACCAGTACGCCGAGTCCATCATGAAGGACGACAGCGTGAAGAAGACGGCCCGCGACTACAACTACTACGGACGGGCCCTGCGTGGAGAGAAAAAATACGACGAGGCCATCGCCGCCTTCAACAAGGCTCTCACCCTCGACACAAAGGACTTCAAGCCCTACCAGGACATCTCGGAGACCTATGCAGCCATGGGCAACGAGGACAAGGCCTTGGAATACAGCCAGCTGTATCTTGACAAGAGCGACGCCGTGAAGCCGTCCGACTTTGCCAAGCTGGCCAACATCTACCTGGCCAAGGTGAAGAAAGGCGAGGACAAGGATGCCAACTTCGACAAGGCCGTGGGCGTCTACGCCAAGATGGCCGAGAAGTGGCCCTCGATTAAAGCCTGGACTTTGCTCCAGGCCGGCATCCAGGGCACGCAGAACGGCTACGACGACAAGGGGGCCGGATACCTCCAGCAGTGCATCGACCTGCTCGAAGCCAAAGGCAGCGACATCACCGACGACGAGAAGAGCAGCTTGATGTCGGCCTACGAGAACATCGGCTTCTACTACTGGGGCACCAAGAACGATCTGGAGGCCGCCAAGCCCTACTACCAGAAGCTCATCCAGCTCAACCCCGAGAGCAAGAACGCCAAGCGAGCCCTTGGCCTCGACCAGCCCGCCGAGGAGACAGCCACCGACACCGGGGCCGCCGAATAGGCGAGCAACGCCTCCGACGCTCTGAGGGCACGGAGAAGCCCGGACAGAGGCCCAAGGCCGATGCCCGGGATTTTTTATATGGAGAAAGGGATTAGGATTATTAGCGAAAGGAAAGATTTATGCCATTACGATTGCCCGACAAGCTGCCCGCGATAGACCTCCTGAAGAAGGAGAACATCTTCGTCATGGGCGAAAGCCGCGCGCACAAGCAGGACATCCGCACGCTGCGCATCGTCGTGCTCAACCTCATGCCTATGAAGGTGACCACCGAGACCGACCTGGTGAGGCTGCTCTCCAACACGCCGCTGCAACTTGAAATCTACTTCATGAAGCTGAAGAGCCACACGCCCAAGAACACCCCCATCGAGCACATGATGATGTTCTACAAGGACTCCCACGAGCTCATGCGGCAGAAGTTCGACGGCATGATTGTCACCGGCGCACCCATCGAGACGCTGCCTTTCGAGCAAGTGGACTACTGGAGCGAGATTGTCGAGATACTCGACTGGGCCCGCACCAACGTGCAGTCCACGCTCTACCTGTGCTGGGGGGCCATGGCCGCGCTCTACCACTTCTACGGCGTGCCGAAATACCTGCTCGCCAAGAAGAAGTTCGGCGTCTTCCCCACGCGTCCCGCCGACCCGCTGCTGCCCATCTTCCGCGGCTTCGACGTCATTTTCTTCATGCCCCACAGCCGGCACACCGAGGTGCGACAGGCCGACATCGGCCGCGTGCCGTCCCTCCGCCCCATCGCCGCCTCCGACGCGGCGGGCGCGGGCATCTGCATG
>CAZVWX010000233.1:0-3523 GCA_964631105.1 uncultured Prevotella sp.
AGATGTGCCGCATGCTCTTCAAGGAGATTCGTGGCGTGGAGCTGCCCAAGCTGCAGCGCATGACGTGGCAGGAGGCCATGCGCCGTTTCGGGAGCGACAAGCCCGACTTGCGCTTCGGCATGGAGTTCGTGGAATTGATGGACGAGCTGAAGGGCACCGGCTCCTTCGGCGTGTTCAACGAGGCGGCCTACATCGGCGGCATCTGCGTGCCGGGCTGCGCCTCCTACACGCGCAAGCAGCTCGACCAGCTCACGGAGTTCGTCCGCAAGCCCCAGGTGGGCGCAAAGGGGCTGGTTTACATCAAATACAATGCCGACGGCACGGTGAAGAGCAGCATCGACAAATTCTACTCACCCGGGCAGCTGCAGGCCGTGAAGGCCAAGACGGGCGCCAACGACGGCGACTTGGTGCTGATTCTCTCGGGCGGCAACGCCAACAAGACGCGCACGCAGCTTTGCGCACTCCGGCTGGAGATGGGCGACCGCCTCGGCCTGCGCGACAAGAACGTCTTCAAGTGCCTGTGGATTGTCGACTTCCCGCTCTTCGAGTGGAGCGACGAGGAGCAGCGGCTCATGGCCACCCACCATCCGTTCACCATGCCCAACCCCGACGACATCCCGCTGCTCGACGAGCATCCCGAGCAGGTGCGTGCCGTGGCCTACGACTTCGTGTGCAACGGCACCGAGGTGGGCGGTGGCTCGCTCCGCATCCACGACACGCAGTTGCAGGAGAAGATGTTCGAGGTGCTGGGCTTCACGCCCGAACGCGCCGAGGAGCAATTCGGATTCCTGATGAACGCCTTCAAGTACGGCGCACCGCCCCACGCCGGGCTGGCCTTCGGCCTCGACCGCTTCGTGAGCATCCTCGCCGGCCTCGACAGCATCCGCGACTGCATCGCCTTCCCCAAGAACAACAGCGGGCGCGACGTGATGCTTGACGCGCCCGGCACCCTCGACCCCCGGCAGCTCGACGAGCTCTGCCTGAGGGTGGAGACGAAGAAGTGACACCGGTGGAGCGGGGTGGGGCGCGGCCGCGCCCCGCCCACGCTATCTGAGCCTCCTTTGCTGGAAGAAGCGTCTGGTCAGCGACTGGAAGAACACCAGCCCGAGCACCTGCACTGCGGCAATCATCCAGAACGCCGCCGCATAGCCGAGGTGCTCGGCCACGACGCCGCCGCAGAGGATGCCCAGCCCCTGGCCCACGTCCCAGGCCGTGAGCACCGACGAGTTGGCCGTGCCGCGCTCATTGTTGTGCGCCACGTTCACCATCATGTTCTGGTGGGCGGGATACATATGGCCGTTGCCGAGACCGATGAGAAACGCCGAGAGATAATAACCCGCGATGTGCGGGCAAGCCACAAAGAGAACATACCCCAGCGACGAGATGACAATGCCCTCCGAGGCGTTGTGCGCCAGGTTGCCCTTGCGGAGCGACTTGCTGCCCTGGAGACGGGAGAGGATGAGGCCGGCGGACAATATCATGAAGAACGTCCCAGTGCCCGCCGTGATGCCGAGCTCCTCGCGGCCATAGATGGCGAGATAGTTGCTCAGCACCCCGTAGCAGAAGCCGAAGAACACCAGGTTCGCCGCTATGGCCCAGCCGCGCGTGAGGAAAAACCTGTCGAGCGACAGCCATTTCCCCGAGCGCTTCAGCGGCCGCTGCCTGATTTTCACGGTGTCGGCGACGAGCATCCCGATTCCCGCGGCGGCAAGCGCCATCCAAAAGAGGATGCTGAAGTCGTGGGTGCTGTGATAGATGTAGATGCCGGCCGTAGGGGCTATGGCCGTGGCGATGTTGTTGCTCAGGCCGTAATAGCCTATCCCCTCGTTGCGGCGTGACGAGGGCAGCACGTCGATGGCCACCGTGCTGCACGCCACCGTGGACGCGCCAAAGGGAATGCCGTGGAGTGTCCGCACGATGGCGAAGAGGAGGAGCGACGATGCCAGAAGGTAGCCGCCGAAGAAGAAGAAATAGGCAAACAGGAAGACGGCGAGCACCTTCTTCCGCGAAAAGGCGTCGACCAGGAAACCGCTGAAGGGGCGGAACACCAGCGCGGCGATGGTGTAGCCCGCGAGCACCAGGCCGATGACGTCCTTTGTCGCCCCGACCGTGACATACAGATAGAGCGGCAGGAGCGGCGTGAGCAGATAGAAGGCGAAGTACATGAAGAAGTTGTTCACCATAATCTTCGTGTACTCCTTGTTCCACAATCTGTTGTTGGTTTCTTCTTCCATAACTCTTGGCGGTGTCTTGGCGTTCCGGGGCTTGGCGGCCCATGATCCTCTTCTTCGCATTTTCCCCTTCCGGTAGCGGCGCAGGAGCTGGCGGGACAAAGGCCGGGCGCACCCCGAACATGGCCGCGTGCGGTCCGTCCCGACGTTTCCAGCGGCAAAGGTAATGGAAAATCTCCAAACTCCTTATCGTCATGGCCATTTTATCAGCCTTTTTTTGCCTTTTTTTAGGGAGACTACAATGATGAATACCCGGCGCACGCACAATCGGCATGTCTCTTGCATGTGCGTCATCATCCTTATAAGTATTTGTAAATCATGGCATCGTGAAGCATTGCTTCCCGTGATTGACGAACGGTGTGACCTTGCGCTCGGCGAACAGCGTGCCCCAATGCCGTAGTTGGCTCCGCTTTCCTCACGCAGGTCGGCGGCACAAGGCTTGCATGCCGCCACAACTGTACAGGGAATCGCAAGGGCAGGCAACGCGGGCAAGGCCGCAAGCCCCCACATGGGCGGCACCGCCTGTATTTTTGGCAACAAAAAAAGTGAAAAAGATAAGCGGAAATGGAGGGAAAAACCTTATCTTTGCAAACGAAGAGTAAAAAAATCATGATGATGAGAACAAGAAATTTGATAATTGCCGTGGCGGCACTGTTGGCAACCAGCCTCTCAGCCTGCTCACAGCCCAAACAGAAAGGTAGCGACAACATGGAACGGAAGACAACACTCGTGGCCTATTTCTCGGCAACAGGCACGACAAAAAGCGCAGCCGAAAGGTTGGCAAAGGACAAGAACGCCGACATCTTCGAGATTGTGCCGGAACAGCCATACACCGGCGACGACCTCGACTGGACAAACAAGCAGTCGCGCTCAACGGTGGAGATGAAGGACAAGCAGTCGCGCCCGGCCATCAAGGACGGAAAGGTTGCCGATTTGGCACAGTACGACACCGTCTACGTCGGATTCCCCATTTGGTGGTACACCGCCCCGACCATCATCAACACCTTCATCGACGCCAACCGCGGCGGGCTGAAGGGCAAGACCATCATCACCTTCGCAACATCCGGCGGCTCAACCAACAAGAAGGCCACCAAGGATTTGCAGGACGCATACCCGGAGCTGACATTCCGGCAGGGTGAGATGATGAACTGACCCCCGCCGCGCCCCGCGTGGGGCGTGCCCTCCTGCCCACCGTTGCGCCATGCCCCACTTGCAGGCTGCGTCGCCACTGCAGGGGCCGCGCCTCGTGCCGGCCCGCAAGCTGCGTCATGTCTACTTGCATGCTGCGTCGT
>CAZVWX010000234.1:0-3519 GCA_964631105.1 uncultured Prevotella sp.
TGGCGGCGGGTGTCACGTCCTTCCGCTCGTCTGTTGCTCCAAGTGGCGTCGACTATTATTTCATGTACAAGGACGGCACACAGGACGGTGTCGTGGCCGCCATCCGCCAGCTCACCGGCCAGGCTACGATGTTCCCGCTCTGGACTATGGGCTACTGGCAGAGCCGCGAGCGCTACAAGTCGGTAGACGAGGTGTGCAACGTACTAAAGGAGTACCGCGACCGCCGGGTGCCCCTCGACGCCATCGTGCAGGACTGGCAGTACTGGGGCAACGATTCCAACTGGAACTCCATGCGCTTCCAGGCCAAGGGCTATGAGGAGCCACAGCGGATGGTGGACTATGTGCATCAGAACAATGCGCACATCATGATTACCATATGGCCCGACTTCGGTCCCTGGACAAAGCAATATAAAGACCTCACGGCGATGAACGCACTCTATCCTTTTGTGTCCTGGCCCAAGCGCAGCGGGGCGCGGGTTTACGACGCCTTCAACCCCAAGGCCCGCGACCTTTACTGGAGTTATCTGTCTTATCTTCAACAATTAGGCTTCGATGCATGGTGGACCGACTCCACCGAGCCCGACCAGTTCAGCCACAAGAACGGCGACGAGGTGGCTACCGCCGACGGCTCGTGGACGGCGGTGCACAACGCCTTCCCGCTGGTCACCAACAAGGGCATCTACGACCACGAGCGCAACACCCGGGGCAACAACAAGCGCTCCTTCCACATGACGCGCAGCGGGGCCTTCGGCCTGCAGCACTATGGCACGCTCTCATGGAGCGGCGACATCAACAGCACGTGGGAGGAGATGGCGCAGCAGGTGCCCTCGGGGCTCAACTACGTCATTTGCGGCATACCGTTCTGGAACACCGACCTCGGCGGGTTCTTCGGCAGGGCCATCGGCAACAACCCCAAGAGCCCGTATGCCCAGGAGCTGCAAGTGCGCTGGATGCAGTGGGGCACGTTCATGCCGCTCATGCGCAACCACTGCTCGTCGCCGATGGTGAGCGAAATCTACAAGTATGGCGAACCGGGCGACTGGGCCTACGACGAGCAGAAGCGCGCCATCGAGCTGCGCTACCGCCTCCTGCCTTATATATATAGCCAGGCCGGGGCCACCGTGCAGCACAGCGACCTGATGATGCGCCCGCTGATGATGGACTTCACCGCCGACACCACCGCCATCAAGCTCGGCGATGAGTACATGTTCGGCCGCTCGCTGCTCGTCAAGCCGGTGACGCACCCGCTCTACACCTACATCGACCGCAAGCAGCAGGGCCACCTGGTCTATCCCGAGATTGAGAAGGCCGCCGCGCCCATCGACGTCTATCTGCCCCAAGGCGGCAAGTGGTTCAACTTCTACACCAACGAGCTCTTCGACGGCGGCCAGAGCGTGCTCACCCCCGCGCCCATCAGCCAGACGCCGGTCTACGTGCGGGCGGGCAGCATCGTGCCCTTCGGCCCCAAGGTGCAGTATGCCGACGAGAAGCCGTGGGACAACCTCGAACTGAGAATCTATCCCGGCGCCGACGCCGACTACACCCTCTACGAGGACGAGGGCGACACCTACAACTACGAAAAGGGCAAGTTCACCGAAATCCGCTTCCACTGGGACGACGCCTCGCGCACGCTCACCGTGTCGCCGCGCCGGGGCTCGTTCGCCGGCATGATGGCCCGGCGGCAGTTCCGCCTGCTCCTGGTCGACGCCCAGTCGGCCCCGGGCGACACCGAGCCGGCGGCCTTCACCAAGACCATGGAATACAACGGCAAGGAAGCCTCCGTTGCATTCTAAGGCCGAACGGGCTGGCCGCAAGTCCATGGACCCTATATAAAACTCACACCCGCTATGGCTTTTGACAAGACAAACATCCTCATCGACCACGACCTGCACCGGCTGGCGACCGACGAGACCGACGAGACGGTGGCTCACGTCTTGTGCTACCAGGGCACGATGCACTTCCGCTTCGACGACCGCCCGTTCACCCTCGCATCCCACGACGCCATGATCAGCGCCGTGCCGAGGCTGCTGGAGGGCATGAGGCCCTCGGACGACTTCAAGGCGAGGTGCATATACATCACCATGCCCTACCTGGAATATTGCTCGCCGAAGAACAACTATGCCATCCGCGGCACGCTGACGCTCTTCGACAACCCCATCATGCGGCTCGACGGCGAGCAGTTTGAGCGGATGAACATGGACTTCCGCTACATGGAATACCGCTACCACCAGGACACCCACCACTTCCAGGAGGACATCATGTACACCTGCACGCAGGCGCTCTTCCTCGACTTCTACGACTTCCGCGCCACCGAGCTCAACGACGACAAGGAGCCGGTCTCCGAGCAGAACGCCTCCATCATGAGCCGCTTCATGGCGTTGCTCAACGACGGCAACTACATCAAGCACCGCGAGGTGACGTGGTATGCCGACAAGCTGTTTGTCACGTCGAAATACCTCTCCGAGGTGTGCAAGGGCGTCAGCGGCAGGGCCGCCAACTACTGGATAAACCGCTTCACCACCATACACGTGCGCAAGCTGCTGCGCGAGCGCGGGATGACCTTCACGCAGATAGCCGACATGTTCGAGTTCTCGTCGCCCGCCTATTTCAGCCGGTTCGTGCAGAAGAACCTCGGCGCCGCGCCGTCGGCGTTCCGGCAATAGGGAGCCCCGGCGAGAGGCCGCCCCGCGTCAATACCTCACGCTGACGGCCTTCCCCGGGGCGACATCCACCCGCTGCCCGCCGGGGAGGACGAGAACCCCCGGGCCGCAGCCCGTGGCCTCGACGGTGACGCGCCTGCGCGTCATTTCCACATGGATGTTCCCCCCGGGTGTGGGCACGTCGCCCTTGATCCACTTCAGCCCGCCCAGATGCGGGGCGCACTCCCACCGCTCGAAGCCGGCCCCCGTGGGGCGCACGCCGAGGAAGTACTTGCCGAGCAGATAGACGGGCGAGGCCCCCCAGGCGTGGCACTGGCTCTTGCCGTAGGGGTGGCCGTACATGGCCAGCCGCTGCGGATATGCCTCCGCGGGGTCGTAGGTCTCCCAGAAGGTGGTGGCCCCGGCCGCAAGCATGCCGCCCCAGTAGGCCCGCATCTCGCCGACGACGCGCTGCTGCTGCCCCAGGGCGCAGAGGGCCTCCAGCTCGTAGAACCGCATGTAGGGCGTGGTGATGCGCATCACGGTGTCGCTCAGCAGCACGTGGTGCAGGATGCCGGCACGCTGGGCGTCGTCGGCATAGCCATAGAGCACGGCGAAGATGTTGGCGTAGCGCGTCACCTCGGCGCTCTGCCGCCCGTTGTCGAACGTGTGGACGAACAGGCCGCGCCGCTGGTCCCAGAAGGTGGGGGTGATGAGGGCCCGGAGGCGGGCGGCCTGCTGCCCGTAGCGGCGGGCGTCGGCCTCGTTGCCCGCGACGCCGGCACAAAGCTGCATGGCCTCAAGGGAGCGGAGGAACACCATCTGCTCGAACGACAGCTCGCCCGACTTCGACATGCGGCCGGGGCTCCAGTCGACAAAC
>CAZVWX010000235.1:0-3509 GCA_964631105.1 uncultured Prevotella sp.
GCAGCCACGACCGTGAGATGACGGCGTGCGCCTTGAGCAGTTCGATGCCCGACGAGGCGTTCATCTCGCTGGAGATGACGCTCTCCAGATATTTCTCCACGGGCAGCAGGTTGATGGCGCACACCTTGTCCTCCTCCACCACCAGGTTCAGCGTGCCGAGGAAGGTTTGCGTCTCCTTGCGTTCCCAGTGGAAGTTGACGCCGATGGTGACGTCGTCGATGGAGAAGGAGGCGTCGGGCGACTGCGGGTGGAATCCGATTTGCGCGTATTCGTTGCCGTTCCAGAGAATGGCTCCTCCGGCGAACTCCACCGTCTGCGGCCCCGTCACGGTCTCGCCCTTGGCCGTGTAGGGTTTGTTCAGGATGAAGTGGATTTTGGCTGCCGACACGATGCCCACCGACACGTCGGGCTGCCGCCCGTTCTTCACCACTTGCAGCATGTCGGTGCGGTCGGCGTCGCTTTTGAGCGCCTCCACGACACGCGCCATCGTCTCGTCGCCGACAGCCATTTCGCGGAGAATGCCGCAGAATGTCTCGGGCGTGATGCGTAGGAAGTCCTCGTGCCTCGGCGTGATGCAGAGGCCGGCCATGTCGAGCGCTCCGGGCGAGATGAGCATGTGCGATTCGTCGTTGGCAAAGTAGCAGTCGGGGCGGTGCTTGCGCCGTGGAAACACCACCGACAGATAGTCGTCGCCGTCGCGCCAGGCCACGATGTTCATCATCGGCTCGTAGTCGAGCTCGCCGATGGACGCGCCCTTCGCCTGTCTTTCCAGGGCCTGCACGCCGTCGAGGGCCCGGTAGAGCCGCTTGAAGAGGTGTACGTCGTTGTCCTCGCTCCGGCTCTTGATGACGAAGGCGTGGCAGGGATAGTCGGTCACGATGCTGATTTTGTTGTCATCGTCAATCACGGCCACGTCGGTCAGGTTGCGGCTCAGCCGCGCCCACTCGGCCCTGATGGGCAGCGCCTCGCCCCGTCCGGCCTGGAAGTGCATGTGGTCGGGGGCCGACGCGCCGCACTTGGGTCCGTTGTAGAACACCGTGAGCGACGGGTAGGCCGTGAGCAGGCGGTGCATCTCGCCATAGTTGCCGAGGATGGCCTGGCGCTGGTGGGTGCGGGTGGGGATGGTGAAGTGGCTGGGCAGGATGGGGTAGGGGTTGACCAGCAGCTGGAACTTCTCGCCCACGGGCTTGGTCATCTGCTCTTTGGGGCGGTTCTTCTCGCAGAGGAAGCACGGTCGCCTGGCCACCGAGGCCTTGTCCATCCGGGCTCCGGTGCTGACGATGCGTGCCGGGTTGAACTGCGCCTTGAGCGTGAGCGTGGCCGGATTGTCTATCTCGAGCCGCTTCACCTTCACGTCGCGCAGCTGCTTGAACCGCTCGCGCGCGTCGGCCCATTTCTCCATCTGCCGGTTGAAGAACCGCGCCAGGGCGTCGTCGGCCGAGGCCACGCAGCGCCCCTGACCCACCTGGCGGCGTGCCTGCAGCTCGATGGTGCGCAGACGGTCCTTGTAGAGGTTGTTCCGGTTGATGCGCTCCTGGCTCAGGTTGGCGTCGCTGTTGCCGCCCCACCGCCGGCAGAGGTAGAGCTCGTTGTAGATTCGGCCGATGCGGTAATGTCGGCTGAAGGCCAGCCCCATGGCGTAGTCCTCGCCATAGCTGGTGTTGGGAAACTGCAACTGCCGCACCAGAGGGGTGAAGAACGCCCTCGGCGCCCCCAGCCCGTTGATGCGCAGCGCGTTGTTCGGGCCGTTCTCGTCTGTCCATTCCTTGTGGTCGATGAGTCCCGGGGGCAGCGTGTTCAGATGGAAGTCGCACATGCGGTAGGAGCCGACAATCATGGCGGCCTTCTGCTTGTGGAAGGCGTTGACAATGGTCTGGAGCGTGGCGGCCGACGAGTAGAGGTCGTCGCTGTCGAGCTGGACGGCGAAGCGGCCGCAGTCGTCGCTGTTGACGGCCATGTTCCAGCAGCCGCCAATGCCGAGGTCGGTGCGGTCGGGCACGATGATGTGCAGCCGGTTGTCGGCGGCCCGCAGGTTGTCGAGGATGGCGTGTGTGCCGTCGGTGGAGTGGTTGTCGACGACGATGACGTTGTATTTGAAGGTGGTCTGTTGCGACAGGGCCGATTTCACGGCGTCGGCGATGGTCTTCTCGCGGTTGAAGACGGGGATGATGACACTGGCCTCGCAGTCGAACTGCTGTTCCCCGAAGTCGGGCACGAGGTATTCGCCCGTGTCCACCAGGGCTCCGGCCTCGCGCAGGTGGGCCGTCACGGCCTGCTCCATCTCGGCTTGCACGTCGCGGTTTCGCGGGTTCACATAGTCGAATTGCTTCTCGCCGCTTTGCCGCAGGTCGTCCTCGCGCTCGGTGTAGAGGAACTCGTCCAGATGGAATATCGTGCCCTTGCGGCTCAGGAAGAGCCTCAGGTCGTAGAGCCCGGCGTATTGGTAGTCGGCCGTCGGCGTCCATTGTCTCGCCAGGTCGGTGCGGACGAGCAGGAGCGGGCCGAAGTCGAAGTCGTCGCGGAGCGAGCCCTCCTGGTAGTCGATTACGGGATGGGGCTCGGTCGCGGCTCCCTTGCGCGTGTAGCGGTCGGCGTAGACCAGGGCGGCCTGGGTGCTCTCGGCCACGTGCAGCAGGCGGTGTAGCGCGTTCTGGCCGAGCGTGAAGGGCATGGGGCCCGTGCAGAGCAGGGCATAGCCCGTGTCGGCCTGGCCGATGATGCCGCGCAGGGCCCGTGCCGAGATGAGGCCGCGCCCGCTGAAGGCCGCCGTGCCCCGGGGCAGCACGATGACGTGATGGACGGTCTTGTCGTTGTCGAGCACGTCCATGATTTGTTTCAAGTCTTCCTGGTCAAGGCTTGGCAGAAAGACGTCTATTTTTTCTCTCATGAGATAGTCTGTCGGTCGTTATGCGATTTTCTTCTGCAAAGATAGTGCAAACCGAAGACAATACAAAATAAGCTCGCTTATTTTTATTGTTGAGGTGCAGCCTGTCTTATGAAAAGATAGTGCAAACCGAAGACAATACAAAATGAATCCCATTCATTTTTATTGTTGAGGTGCAGCCGGAGCCACTCTCGCTTCCTCGCCCCGGCGGCTCCGCCCGGGCTGGCGGAGGCGCGAAGAGGGTGGGGCGGTTGCGGAAAATCAGACTTTTCCAAGAAAATCATTCACTTTTCCTTTGCGTTGTCGCCGATTTGTTCTATCTTTGCATCACAGACAAAGGAAAAGAGAAAGAAATGAAGAAAGTGAGATTTTTGGCCTTCGCCGTCCTCGCGGTGCTCCTGGCAGCATGCGGGACGAAGGAGACGGTTCCCTTGACTGGCCGCACGCACACCCTTTCGGTGAGCGACGAGCAGGTGCTGAGCCTGTCCAACCAGGAATACACCAAGTACATGTCCTCGGCCAAGAAGTCGACCAACGCCGCCAACACCGCCATGGTGCAGCGCGTGGGCCAGCGCCTGGCCAGTGCCGTGGAGACCTACCTGAAGAACAACGGCTACGCCAGCCA
>CAZVWX010000236.1:0-3492 GCA_964631105.1 uncultured Prevotella sp.
GGTGATTCTCGATTTCGTGCCCAACCATGTGGCGCGTGAGTACCGGAGCGTGGCCAAGCCGGCCGGCGTGCGCGACTTGGGCGAGGACGACGACACCCGCCTGAACTTCTCAACGGGCAACAACTTCTACTACTGCTGGGGCCTTCCGCTCGACTTGGGCGGCGTGAGGCTGAGCGAGGCCGAACGGCGGTTTGTCGACTCGCCCTACGTGGAAGTGCCGGCCAAGGCCACGGGCAACGACCGGTTCACCAACCGTCCCGACCAGAACGACTGGTATGAGACCGTGAAGCTCAACTATGGCGTGGACTATTGCGACGCCGGAGGGCGGAGCGACCACTTCTTCCCCATTCCCGACACGTGGACGAAGATGACCGACATCCTGCTCTTCTGGGCCTCCAAGGGCGTCGACGGCTTCCGTTGCGACATGGCCGAGATGGTGCCCGCCGCTTTCTGGAGCTATGCCACCAAGGCCGTGAAGAAGAACTATCCCGGCCTGGTCTTCATCGGCGAGGTGTACGACCCCAGGCAATACCGCACCTATGTGGCCTCGGGGTTCGACTACCTCTACGACAAGGTGGGCATGTACGACTGCCTGCGCGGCGTGGTGCGCGGCGAGCGTCCGGCGGCGGCCATCACCTCCGAGTGGCAGTCCACCGACGACATCCACGACCACATGCTCTACTTCCTGGAGAATCACGACGAGCAGCGCGTGGCCAGCGACTTCTTCTGCGGCGACGGGCGCAAGGCCGTTCCGGCCGTCATCGTCTCGGCCCTGCTCCGGGGAAATCCCTTCATGGTCTACAGCGGGCAGGAGTTCGGCGAGCGGGGCATGGACAGCGAGGGATTCAGCGGCCGCGACGGGCGCACGTCCATCTTCGACTATTGGGCTCCCGACACGCTCTCGCGCGCCTATGCCGACCGCCATCTGCTCACCCCCGACGAGCGGCATCTGGCCGTGACCTACCGCAACATCCTCAACATCGGCGTGCGCGAGCATGCCGTCGGCGAGGGCGAGTTCTTCGACTTGATGTATGTCAACCCCGCCAGCGCCGACTTCGACCCGCGCTCGCATTACGCCTTCCTGCGCAAGAAAGGACCCGAGGTGCTTCTGGTGGTGGTGAACTTCTCGGGCTCCACGGCCCATGTCGGGGTGTGCATTCCCGCCCACGCGTTCGACTATTTGCAGCTGCCGCAGAAGTCGGTGGGAGCCACCGACCTGCTCACGGGCGAGCGGACGCTGTTCCATCTCGTCAGAGACGGCAGCCTGGCCATGACCCTGGAGCCTTACAACGGGCGGGTGTATAAATTCAATGTGATGACAACAGAGAAAGGATACGTGCTCAACGAGCACAACAAGGACGAGTTCCCGCCCGCCCACACCGCCGAGCACCTGCTCAACCAGCTCATGGTGCGCATGTTCGGCTGCGAGCGGAGCGGCAATGCGCACATCGAGCGGAAGAAGAGCAAAATCAGCTACGTGCTCAGCCACAAGCCCTCGCGGCAGGAGGAGAAGGCCATCGAGCGTGAGATGAACCGCCTGATAGACGCCGACATGGAGGTGAGCTACGAGTTTGTCGACCGCGACCACGTGCCCGAGGGCATCAGTCTGGACCGTTTGCCAGGCGACGCCAGCCAGATGGTGCGGCTGGTGCGCATCGGCGACTACGACGTTTGCCCCTGTGTGGGCAAGCACGTGCGCACCACGTCGCAGATTGGCCGGTTCGAGCTCCTGGGCACCAATTGGGACGAGCCCACGCACACGTTCCGCATCCGCTTCAAGGTGCACCCTTGGGGCTAGTAAGGAAAAAAGGGAGCCCGCCGCCATCTGTGCGGTGGGCTCCCTTCCATTTTTCTGCTCTTTCTTCTTTCCGGCGGCCTCGCGCTTTGCCAGCCCGGGCCGGAGCCGGTTTCCAGTGTGTGGGTGGAGGGCTTCGCTTATTGTGATTCCTGCTCCTCCTTCATGTCGATGAACTGCTTCTTGCTGTCGTAGAACTCGTATTGCAGGAACGCGAGCTTCTGCGAGGCAATCACGTGTACGCCGAGCCCGTATTTCATCTGCCACTTCCGCTTCAGCGAGACGACCCCCTGGTTGATGTAGGCCGCCACGTAGGGGTGTACGTGCAGGTAGAACTTCTTGATTCCGATTTTGTTCACCAGCTTGTCAATCTTTCGTTCCAGCTGGTCGGTGAAGAGGATGCTCGACTTGATCTTGCCTGTTCCGTTGCAGGTGGGGCACGTTTCCTCCACGTTCACGTCCATGGCCGGGCGCACCCTCTGCCTTGTGATTTGCATCAGTCCGAACTTGCTCAGGGGCAGGATGTTGTGCTTGGCGCGGTCTTTCTGCATGTCCTTGCACATCCGCTCGTAGAGCATTTGCCGGTCTTCGGCCAGGCTCATGTCGATGAAGTCCACCACGATGATGCCGCCCATGTCCCTGAGGCGCAGCTGTCGTGCCAGTTCGTCGGCGGCGCCGAGGTTCACGTCGAGTGCGTTGGCCTCCTGTCCTTTCTCCCTGGTACGGTTTCCGCTGTTCACGTCTACCACGTGCAGGGCCTCTGTGTGCTCGATGATCAGGTAGGCCCCGTGCTTGTAGTTCACGGTTCTGCCAAAGCTCGACTTGATTTGCTTTGTGACGTTGAAGTTGTCGAAGATGGGCACCTTGCCTTTGTACAGCTTCACGATGTCGGCCTTGTCGGGCGCGATGAGCGTCACGTAGTTTTTCACGGCCTTCATCACGCCCTCGTCGTTCACGTAGATGTTGGAGTATGACGGGTTGAAGAGGTCGCGAATCATGGCCACGGCTCTTCCCGACTCCTCGTAGACCATTTGCGGGCGCTGCTGTGTCTTCTGCACTTTCACGATGGCGTCCTCCCATCGCTTGTTGAGCACCTTCAGCTCCTCGTCGAGTTCGTCGATGCGTTTCCCCTCTGCCGCCGTTCTGACAATCACCCCGCAGTTCTTCGGTTTGATGCTGTGGATGACCTGCTTCAGCCGGGAGCGTTCGGCTCCGCTTTTTATTTTTGTCGAAACCGACACTTTCTCCCCGAAAGGCATGAGCACCAGGTATCGGCCGGCAAACGAGATTTCCCCCGTGAGGCGCGGCCCCTTGGTCGAGATGGGTTCCTTTACGATTTGCACGAGCACGTCCTGTCCGGGTTGCAGCACTTGCGGGATGTTTCCGTCCTTCTGCAGTTCGGGCAGGTGTGACGCTTTGGCGAAGGGATAAAGTTTCTTTCGGTCGCTTTCAACCTGCTTGATGTATTTCTGGAAGGAAGCGAAGTGGCTTCCCAAGTCGAGATAGTGAAGAAAGGCATCGCGCTCGTACCCGACGTCGACGAAGCTGGCGTTGAGTCCCGGCATCAGTTTTTTCACCTTTGCCACATAGATGTTCCCCACTGAGAATGACGCCTCCCTCGGCTCGTTCTGGTATTCCACGAGCTGCTTGTCTTCGAGCAGGGCAATCGAAATCTCCTTGGACTGGACATCGATGAT
>CAZVWX010000237.1:0-3481 GCA_964631105.1 uncultured Prevotella sp.
AATAAGGCTCGAAGTGGTCAACCAAAAGCGTCAAACTACACCGGATAGAATCGTACCAGGCCTTGGTACTGTGAGTACCAGGCCTTGGTACAGGCAGTACCAGGCTCTGGTACGGGCAGTACCAAGGCTTGGTACGATTGCGTGAAAAGCACCCATCAGGTTCGCCCAGCCAGCCAATCGCCCATTTCCGCTATCTGATGGCGGTGGAAAACGATGATTTCCGGCATCAAGCAATTTTTCTGCGTGGTGATTGTTTGGAGAAATATAATATCAGGGCGTTTTCTCCGTTAATTACAGAAAGGAAAGTGTTCGAAATCGTGAAAGATTCTCATATCAAGTTAGCAAGCCGGCTTGCCGCAGTTCTGCTCGTCACCTTGGTTGTGGCGGGATGCGGCGCCGAGCGCAATCTGAAGCGTGGCGAAAAGGCTCTGGCCCTGGGCGAATACTACGATGCCGCCGACGAGTTCCGCCAGGCCTACCGCAAGACTCCTCCCAAGCAGCGCGACAAGCGGGGGCAGATAGCCTTGAAGATGGCCAGATGCTATGACAAAATCAACTCCACCCCCAAGGCTGTTGCCGCCTACAACAACGCCGTGCGCTACGGGCAGGCCGGCGGCGAGGACCAGCTGGCGCTGGCTCGGCTGCTGTTGAAAAACGGCGACTACAAGCAGGCGGGGAGAATGTTTCAACTCCTGCTCGACTCCATGCCGGACAACATGCTGGTGCAGAACGGGTTGAAGTCGTCGCAGATGGCTCCGCAATGGAAGAAGGAGGGCAGCCGGTATGTGGTGAAGCGCATGGACTTGATGAACAGCCGTCGCGACGACTATTCGCCCATGCTGCTCGGCGATGAGTCGGACCAGCTCTACTTCACGTCGACGCGCAATGAGGCGCAAGGCGACGACCTGAGTGGCATCACGGGCACCAAGGCGGGTGACATCTTCTTCTCGGAAAAGGACGACAAGGGGAAGTGGAGCAAGCCCGAGGCGGTGTCGGGCGGCGTGAACACCGACTACGACGAGGGGGCGTGCTCGTTCAGTCCCGACGGCCGGACGATGTATCTCACGCAATGCGTCACCGACCCGTCGTCGCCGCGCTATGCGCAAATCGTCACATCTGCCCGCTCCGACGCGGCCTGGGGCAAGGGCACCCCGCTCGAAATCACGCGCGACACGCTCTCCAGCTATGCCCACCCGGCCATCTCCCCTGACGGGGAGTGGCTCTACTTCACGTCGGACATGCCGGGCGGCGAGGGCGGCCTCGACATCTGGCGCGTGCGCATCACGGCCGCGGGGCTCGGGGGCGTGGAGAACCTGGGCAAAACCATCAATACGCCGGGCGACGAGGAGTTTCCCGCCTTCCGCCCCAACGGCGACTTCTACTTCTCTAGCAACGGCCACGTGGGCATGGGCGGACTCGACATCTACATTGCCAGGGTGGACAAGAACACGGGCGGCTACATGCTCTCCCATCCCGGCTATCCGCTGAACTCGGAGGGCGACGACTTCGGGATGACCTTCGAGGGGCCGCACAACCGGGGCTTCTTCTGCAGCAACCGCAAGGACGGGCGGGGCTACGACCACATCTATTCCTTCGAGAACCCGGAAATCGTGCAGACCGTGAAGGGATGGGTGTACGAGATGGGCGGCTACGAGCTGCCGGCGGCACAAGTCTATATCGTGGGAACCGACGGCACGAACAAGAAGGTGTCGGTGAAGGGCGACGGCTCGTTCTCGGAGGTGGTCAGCCCCGGAGTGGACTATCTGTTCATGGCCACCTGCAAGGGATTCTTGAACCACAAGGAGGAGCTGGCCGTGGAGCCCGTGAAAGACAGCAAGGAGCATGTGCTGCAATTCCCCCTGGCCAGCATCACGGCCCCCGTGCTCATCGACAACATCTTCTACGATTTCGACAAGGCGTCGCTCAGACCGGAGTCGGTGCAGGCGCTCGACGAGCTGGTGAAGCTCCTGCAGGAAAATCCCAATGTAACGATAGAACTCAGCGCACATTGCGACTACAAGGGTTCGGCGGAATACAACAAGCGGCTCTCGCAGCGCAGGGCCGAGTCGGTGGTGGACTATCTTGTGGCGCACGGCATAGCGCGCGACCGCCTCACCCCCGTGGGCTATGGCAAGGAGAAGCCTTTGTCGGTAAGGAAGAAGACAACCGAAAAGTACCCTTGGCTGAAGGAGGGAGACACGCTTGATGAGGACTTCATCAAGAAGCAGATTCCCGAAAACCAGGAGATGTGCAACCAGCTGAACCGCCGGACGGAGTTCATCGTGCTGCGCACCACATATGGAATGTTTGACGAAAAGGGCAACCTGAAGAATCCGCCCCAACCCAAGCAGCAGGAAGAAGAGAGCGGGGACGACGGCGTTTTCGACATTGAGATAGAATGAAAGCAGCCCTGCCATCCGCCTTTGTCGACTACACCCGTCACCTAATGGGCAGTTCCCGCTTCGCCGTCTTGCAGGAGGCCCTCGGTGAGGAGCCTCCCGCAAGCATTCGCCTGAACCCGTTCAAGGTGGCCGCGGGTCGGGCAAGGCCCAGGGGAGCCCAAGCCGTGGCCTGGTGCCCCTACGGGTGGCTGCTGGAGTCGCGTCCGGAGTTCACCCTCGACCCGCTTTTCCATGCTGGCCTTTACTACGTGCAAGAGTCCTCATCAATGTTTCTCGACCATGTTCTCCGCACACTGGTGCGCCGGCCGGTGAGGATGCTCGACCTCTGCGCCGCCCCCGGCGGCAAGACCACCTGCGCCATGGGCGCCTTGCCCCCAGGCAGCGTGCTCTACAGCAACGAGCCGGTGAGGAAGCGCGCCAGCGTGCTGGCGGAAAATGTCATCAAGTTCGGGCATCCCGACATCGTGGTGACAACCAGCGACGCTTCCGACTACCGACGGTCGGGACTCTCCTTCGACGTCATCCTTGCCGACGTGCCCTGCTCGGGCGAAGGCATGTTCCGCAAGGACATCAAGGCCGTGGAGGAATGGAGCCCGGCAAAGGTGGAGCAATGCCAGAGGCTGCAGCGAGAAATCGTGGGTGCCATATGGCCGGCCCTGCTGCCGGGAGGACTGCTCATCTACTCCACCTGCACGTTCAATGCCCACGAGAACGAAGAGAACGCGATGTGGATTGCACGGGAGCTGGGAGCCGACTTTGTGGAGATTCCCATTGAGGCCGGTTGGCACATTGAGTCCAGTCTTTCCGGCGACATCCCGGTGTGCCGTTTCATCCCCGGATTCACCAAGGGCGAAGGACTGTTCATGACGGTGCTGAGGAAGCATGGCGAGAGTCGCCCGGAGCCTTCTCCGACCCGCCGCAACGCACGCGTGGAAAAAGGCTTGCGCGTGCTCTGCCACGGCGTGGCGCCCGACACGCTGAAGGGGAAAGCTGCCATTCCCGACATCAGCCGAGCCTTGATGACCCGTGGCTCGTTGGAGAATCCGAATGCGTTGGCCTGGAGCGGGGCGACCGCCGAC
>CAZVWX010000238.1:0-3478 GCA_964631105.1 uncultured Prevotella sp.
CATCAAAGCGGCATTATTCGACCTCGATGGCGTGGTCTTCGACACGGAGCCTCAGTACACCCGCTTTTGGGGAGGCATTTTTCAAGTGTACAAACCCGGATGCAAGGGCCTTGAGTTGAAAATCAAGGGGCAGACGCTTGTGCAGATTTTTGAGAAATACTTCCATCAACCCGACGAGCAGGCGGGCATCACGAAGAAGCTCGACGAGTTTGAGCGGGCGATGTCGTTCGAATACATTGCCGGATTCGAGGATTTTGTGGCCGACTTGAAGCGTGACGGGCTGGAGACGTGCGTGGTGACGAGCAGCAACCAGGCCAAGATGGCGAATGTGTACGCGTCGCATCCTGAGTTCCGACAATACTTCGACCATATCCTTACGAGCGAGGATTTCACGAAGAGCAAGCCCGACCCCGAGGGCTATCTGAAGGGTGCCGCCGTGTGCGGATGCCGGCCGTCGGAGTGTGTCGGCTTCGAGGACAGCTATAACGGGCTGCGGTCGGTGAGGGCCTCGGGGGCCTTTGTGGTGGGGCTGGCCACGACCAATCCGGCGGAGCTGATTGCCCCCCTGTCCGATTGGGTCATACGGGACTACAGGGGGATGGATGCGGAAATAATGCGTCAAAAGATTTCCCAGTTTCGAAAATAATCGTTAATTTTGCAGGCTGAAGCCATAAGGGGGTGCTTTGCGCCCGGTTTCAAAAGCGGCTTCATCCATAAAATCAGAAGAAATGGGATACTTGACAACAGACAAGAAAAAGATTACGGCCCGGACTTTCCTGGAAATGAAGGCGCGGGGCGAGAAGATTACCATGCTCACCGCCTATGACTTCACCACGGCCGGCATCATCGACGCCAACGGCATCGATGCCATCCTTATCGGCGATTCGGCCTCCAACGTGATGGCGGGCAACGCCGACACCCTCCCCATCACCTTGGAACAGATGATTTACCACGCCCGCAGCGTCGCCCGTGGCTGCCACCACTGCATGGTGCTGTGCGACATGCCTTTGGGAAGCTACCAAGTGAGCCGGGAGGAGGGCGTCCGCAATGCCATCCGCATCGTCAAGGAGAGTGGCGTCGACGCCGTGAAGATGGAGGGCGGGAGCGAGATTGCCGCCACCGTGAAGGCCATCGTCGATGCGGGCATCCCCGTGATGGGCCATCTCGGGCTCACTCCGCAGAGCATCCACAAGTTCGGCGGTTACGGCTTGCGGGCCAAAGAGAAGGCCGAGGCCGAGAAGCTGCTGGCTGATGCCCGGGTACTCGACGAGGCGGGCGTGTTCGGCATCACGCTTGAGAAGGTGCCCGCCGCCCTGGCCGCCGAGGTCACAGCCCAGGTGAAGGCCGCCACCATCGGCATTGGAGCCGGCAACGGCACCGACGGGCAGGTGCTGGTCTATGCCGACGCCTTGGGGCTGACGAGCGGATTCAAGCCCAGGTTTCTGCGTCGCTTTGCCGAGGTTGGCGAGTGCATGGGCGAGGGCGTTCGCAAATACATAGAAAGCGTGAAGTCGGGCGACTTTCCTTCCGTAGAGGAAAGTTACTGATGGGTCTGCACGGAAACGAAGGCTTCTGAGACATGGATACACAGAACACGCCCATACATCTGAAGTTGTGGCATAGGGACTTTTGGCTCCTGGCCTTCGCCTATCTGTTATTGTCGACGAGTGCCTATATGCTGGTGCCGGCCCTGCCGCCGCACCTGCTCCTCATGGGCACGCCGCCGCTGGCCGTGGCCTCGGTGATGGGCGTGTTCGGCCTGGGCCTGTTTCTGTTCGGTCCGTTTTGTTCCTACTGGGTGGAGCGTTACCGGCGCAACCGCGTCTGCCTGCTGGCCATAGCGGGCCAGGCGGCGTGCATCCTGGCGCTTCTCGCCCTCGACGCGAGGGTGGCTCCCCCGGGCGGAGTCTGGCTGTATTTCCTCCTGCGCCTTCTCATGGGCGCATGCTATGGACTGGCGGTGATGGTGCTGGCAGGAGTGCTTGTGGTGGACACCTGCGAAAGCTTCATCCGCACCGAGGCCAACCATGCCGCAGGGTGGTTCGCCCGTTTCGCCATGGCGTTGGGGCCGGCGGTGTCGCTGCTGGTGTTCCGCGCTTTCGACTACGAGGCCGTCATCCTTTGCTCGGCCGTCTTGGCCATGGTCGCGGGGGCGCTCATCATGTGTGCGCGCTTCCCCTTCAAGGCTCCATTGGAGAGCTCCCGCAAGGCATCGCTCGACCGTTTCCTGCTGCGCGGCTCGTGGCCGTTGTTCGCCAGTCTGGTGCTCCTTTCCACCATCGTGGGCCTTTTGCTGTCCATGCCCCGGGCCGACAAGTTCTTTGCCATGATGCTCGTTGGATTTGTCTTTGCGCTGCTGGCGGAGAAATACGCATTCCATGACGCCAACTTGAAGAGCGAGGTGGTCACGGGGTTGGTCGTCATTGCCGCCGCACAGCTGGTGCCTCCGTCCAATGCCACGGGTGTCGTGTTCATCGCCCCCACACTCTTTGGATTTGGCATCGGCATCATCGGGAGCCGTTTCCTGCTGTTCTTCACCAAGCTGGCGGGGCATTGCCAGCGGGGCACAAGCCAAAGCACCTTCTTCCTTGCCTCCGAACTCGGCGTCAGCCTAGGCCTCTTCCTGGGCTTGGGCGTGCTTTGGGGCGACCAGACGCTCTCGCCCGACCACATCAGCGAGGTGGGCGCGGGGTTGCGCTTCCGGGTGCATGCCGTCGGGATAGGGCTCGTGGTGGTCAACTTCCTGTTCTACAATTTCTTCGTCCACTCGTGGTATATGAGGCACAAGAACCGTTAGTCCTTGTAGTCCACCAGAGCGGGAAGAGCGATAGCTCGTAGGTATGTGAGGCACAAGAACCGTTAGTCCTTGTAGTCCACCAGAGCGGGAAGAGCGATAGCTCGTAGGTATATGAGGCACAAGAACCGTTAGTCCTTGTAGTCCACCTTGATGACAATGACGCGGATGGACTCATCGCCAGTGTCGTTGCTCACTTTGGCGATGTGCCAGTCGGAGGGGAAGAAGATGAAGAACTTTCCCGGCTCGCTGTCGTAGAAACGTGTCCGCTCCTTTTCATAATCATAGTGCACCAGGTCCTTCCTTCCGTTGTACTTGCAGTTGGGCTTGCTCGTGTAGTGGTCGAGCAGGCCGAACCGCTCCGTGCCGCTCACGACGTACTGGAAGTCGATGTGGTGGTGGTGGCTTTCGCTGCCACGTTTTTCCAGGGGCTCGTTCCGGCTGTCCTCCACGCTGGCCACGAGTGTGGTGCCCTCAATGGGGTGGCGGCCCTTGGCAATGGCCTTCAGGTCGTTGTCCTGCAGCCAGCGGAAGAGGGCCTGCCACTGGCCGGGGTTCTTTTGGTATTGCAGATAGAAGTCCACCGCGTTCACGCTCGGGTGCGGTGATGCCTTGTCGAAACCGTTTCTCCATGCTCCCTCCGCCATCCACTTCCGCGCCTGGGCCACGAGGGCGGGGTCGTTG
>CAZVWX010000239.1:0-3466 GCA_964631105.1 uncultured Prevotella sp.
GTGGAGGAAATGAGCATAAGCCTTTTCTTGTAGCCCTCGCTGTTGCCGATGTTCAAGCGTGGCCTCTTGCATATTTCTTGCAGCTTGTTGAATGCACCGGCCGAGTGGTTGCGGAATTTGTGAGCCTCGTCGACGAGAACCAAATCGTACTCATCGGCATTCCAATAGTTGTAGTCGTCGATATTGAGCACTTTGTCGAGACTGCCGTTGCTTACGAACTTTGCGTATTTGTCAATGCCGAAGTCCTTGAATGTTGTCTTCCAGTTCTGTTCCACGGCAGGAGGGTAGACCACAAGGATTTTGGTGTTCTCCCGCCCGTTCTCTATGAGGAACTTCTTGGCAATCATCGTTGCAACGACCGTCTTTCCCAGACCCACAACGTCGGCGAGGAAGAATCCGTCGTAGCGCAGCAGCTTCTGATAGCCATCGTTGACGGCATCAATCTGATAGTCGTATCTCGAATATCCCTCCGGCATTTCATAGGGGTCATCAGCATCCTCGGTCTTTACACGGTCTCCGAAGTATTCTATGAGCAATTTGATATAAAGCTCATAGGGAGTGACATCACCTTTCAGATAAGTCTCATCAATGGCCTTGCGAATGTCGGTTGCCACAATGGGGCAGTTCTTGGCATCTTCCCACAGTTCATTGAACTCATTCATGGCAAACTGGACATCCTCGTTGTCCTTCAGCATCACATTGAACTCATACTGCTTGTCTTCTGATGCGCCAAGGCCATAGCCAGAGAGATTGCTGGAACCGGTTATCACAGCGGCATTAAGCGTGTCCTCGGTGAAGTTGTCGGGGTAGAGAATATAGATTTTGGCGTGTATCTTCTTGCTTGGATGGGCACGCAACTCCAGTTTGCCATCGATAATATCTTGAAGCATTTGCATGATGCCGTCTTCCACCTCCTTGGAATAGTTGGCACTTTCAATATCAGCTTTGTATCGGGCAAGATATTCTTCCTTTACACCTTCTGGGTCGCCGAAGAACAGCCTGCCCTGATTGGCGGCGTCGGCAATGAACTTGTCAACATCGATACCTATCAGAATCCTCACCTTATCTATATTGTCAAGGAAGGGACGAAGCTGGAAATAGCCCGACGAACGAAGGAATCCAACGACGGCATCTAGATTCTTGACCATGGGGTTATGGGACAGCACTCCTTCAAACTTCTTGATTAAAGTGTTTCCATTCTTGTTAGTGAAAAAACGGGTACTCATAGGTTTTGATTCAATCGTTAGGTTTTAAGCGTCAGGTTCGTCGTTGGTTGCCGAGTGCGGCTAAAGTTTCTGCAAAATTACAAAAAATGGTTGATATCGAGAAACATTCTGAAACATTTTTGGATGCAAGGTGCAGATTATCCATGCCAATGCCAAGATTATCCAGCAGTTGCATGGATGCAGCCGCAGGTCACTGAAAACGCTCCCGCGGGGCGTGCGGGCCGGCACAAGGCCGGCCCCTGCAAGTGGACACGACGCTGCCTCTGGCGGGTGATGATTGCAAAAGACAATCAGGGTCTTACGGACAACGCGGATGAAGCACGGCGGGATGACGGCGTTGCGGCCATTACCGCCCGAGCCACGCCTCCGGGTTCAGCTTGGCCGTCTCCTTCCTCAGCTGGAATTGCAGCACGTTGTCGGTGCCCACGGCGCCCAGCGTCTGCCGTGCGGTCACGTGCTGGCCCTTGCGCACCGACACCGAGCTGAGGTTGCAGTAGACCGAGATGTAGGCTCCGTGGCGCACCATGACCACCCACGTGCCCGCATACCCGAACACGGCGCTCACCTCGCCGTCGTAGATGCTGCGTGCCGTGCAGCCCGGACGGCCCAGGATGTTGATGCCCTTGTTGTCGAGCGTCACGCCCTTCAGTCCCTCCACGTTGTGCTGTCCGAAGTGGCTCACGATTTTGTAGGAGCCCGAGATGGGCATGGGCAGCCGGCCCTGGTTGGCCTCGAAACCGTTGCTCATCATGCGGTCGACGGTGCTCAGCTGGCTGGCCTCGCGCGCCTCCTCGCGTGCCTCGGCCAGTTCCTTCTTGTTCCGCTCGGCCTCGGCGGCCGCCTTCAGCTCGGCGGCCTGCCGTTCGGCGGCAGCCTCGCGTGCGGCCTGCTCGGCGCGTGCCTTGCGCTCGGCGGCCTCGTGCGCGGCGCGTGCGGCCTCCTCTGCCTTCTTTCGTGCGGCCTCCTGTGCGGCTTTCGTCGCGGCCCTCTGCGCCTCCTCGCGCCGCTGGCGGGCCTCGCGCTCCGCCTGGGCGGCGGCCTCGGCCTGCGCGCGTGCAGCGGCTTCGGCCTCAGCCTTCAGCCTGGCCTCGCGGGCCTTGGCCTCGGCGATGCGGCGTGCGTTCTCCCTCGCGGCGGCCTCGGCGGCGGCCTTCTTCCTGGCCAGCTCGGCGGCACGCTGCTTGGCGGCAGCCTCGGCGGCGGCCTTCTTCTTGGCCTCGGCGGCGGCGCGGGCACGCGCCTTGGCCACCTCCTGGGCTATGAGGCGGTCGATTTGCGCGTTCAGCGCGGCGTCCTTCTGCTTTTGGTCGTCGATGATGCCCTGGATGGTCTTCTGCTGGTTCTCCAGTCCCTTCACGATTTCCTGCTGTTCGGTCTGCTTGTTTTGCAGCGAGGTCTTGGCCTGGCGCCCTTTATATAACAGGTTGCTCTTGTTGCCGCGGGCGCGCTTCAGCTCCTTGTGCTTGTTGTTCACCTGTTCCTGCTTGGCCTGCACGAGCCGCCCCTGCGCCTTCTGGTAGTCGGCATATTCGCGCACGAAGCGCAGACGGCGGTACATCTGTGTGAAGCTCTTGGCGCTGAAGATGAACATCAGCTTGTCTTGCACGGTGTGGTGGCGGGCCATGTAGCGCATGGAGTTGATGTATTTCTGCTTGCGGTCGGCCAGCTGGGCTTCGAGCGTCTTCAACTGGCTCTTCATGATGCCGATGTTTCCGTCCAGATGGCTGATGTCCTTCTCGATGGATTCGATGTTTTTTTGGCTTTTGTCGATTTCGCTGTTGATGACGAGCAAGTCTTGCAGACGCTTGGCCACGTCGGCCTTGTTGGCGCTGAGCGCCCTCTCCTGCTCGCGTATTTTCTTCTGGATGGACGACCGCTGGCTTTGCAGTCCGCGGATGGAGGCGTTGGAATAGACGGTTTTGTCGGCGCTTTTCCCCTTGGCGGCAGTCTTCCGCTGCGGTGTGGCGGTGTTGGTCTTCTTGCTTGCGGGCGTGGCCTTGCGGCGCACGGTCTGCGTGGTCTGGGCCTTGCGCGTGCGTCGCTGGGCCTGCGAGCGGGTCTGCGCGTGGGCGGGGAGCATGGCCACCAGGACGATGGTGGTGATGATGATGATGAGCCGTTTCATTTCAAGCTGATGATTTTTCCCAAGACGGCATCGGCGTCCACTTGCTTATACTTGTCCGACAGCGTGGTGGTGGTGTCCCACTTGCTGTCGGTTCCCACCTCGTCCAGGTCGAAGG
>CAZVWX010000240.1:0-3465 GCA_964631105.1 uncultured Prevotella sp.
CTTTGCAAGAAGGCCGTTCTTCAAATCGATGGGAGAATAGTTGACAATGCAAGTCGGCTCCGCATGATGGTGAGCAAGGCCTGCGCCGCTTGCGCACCCACCGCTTCCCTTTTGTTCCGGCGGGCACCCACGGCCTCGCGACGCACCCACCGCTTCCCTTTCGTTCCGGCGGGCACCCACGGCCTCGCGGCACACCCACCGCATCCCTTTTGTTCCGGCGGGCACCCACGGCAGGAGCCGTGCCTTGTGCCGGCCCGCAACGCCGGAATGGCGTTTTGAAAGCCCCAACGTTGCAGCGCCGGATGATGCAGGCGCCATCGGGTTCATCCGGAACGGCGGTGAAAGGCATCGGGCGGCCGTGACATCATCGGGCGGCTGAACGCCCTTTCCGGGCGTGCGGGCCGGCACAAGGCACAACCCCTGCAGTGGACACGACGCAACAGAAGACGAGGGACACGACGCAGCAGCAGACGACTGGACACGACGCAACAGAAGACAACTGGACACAGCGCAGCGGCAGACGACTGGACACGCCCCGGCAGCCTTCAAACAAAACAAAACAAACAAAAAAAATCCCGGGCCAGCCTGTTACGGCATGGCCCGGGAAACGGTATGTGAGGCCCGGCGGGGGCGCGGGGGCTAGTCCTGCACCCCGGCTCCGGCAAAGTCGAGCACGTTCTTCTTGTTGGCCTGCATCCGCTCGTAGTCCTCCTGCGAGCCGACGATGAGCTTCTGCCACTGCTTCAGCCCGGTTCCGGCGGGGATGAGGTGACCGCAAATCACGTTCTCCTTCATGCCCTCCAGGTAGTCGGTCTTTCCGCGGATGGCGGCCTCGTTGAGCACCTTGGTGGTCTCCTGGAACGAGGCGGCGCTCATGAAGCTCTTCGTGCCGAGTGCGGCGCGTGTGATGCCCTGGAGCACCTGCGTCGACGTGGCCGGCACGGCGTCGCGCACCTGCACGGTCTTCAGGTCGCGCCGCTTGAGCGACGAGTTCTCGTCGCGCAGCTTGCGCATGGTGACAATCTGCCCGGGCTTGAACAGCTCGGAGTCGCCGGCGTCGGTGACCACCTTCTTGCCCCAGATGCGGTCGTTCTCGTCGGCGAAGTCGAGCTTGTCGACGAGCTCCTGCTCCAGGAAGGTGGTGTCGCCCGGGTCGTCGATGCGCACCTTGCGCATCATCTGGCGGACGATGATTTCGAAGTGCTTGTCGTTGATCTTCACACCCTGCAGACGGTAGACGTCCTGCACCTCGTTGACGATGTACTCCTGCACGGCCGTGGGACCCTTGATGGCGAGGATGTCGCTCGGCGTGATGCTGCCGTCGGAGAGTGGCGTTCCGGCGCGCACGGCGTCGTGCTCCTGCACCAGGATTTGCTTGGAGAGCGAGACGAGGTACTTGCGCTGCTCGCCGGTCTTCGAGGTGACGATGATTTCGCGGTTGCCGCGCTTCACCTTGCCCATGCTGATTTCGCCGTCGATTTCTGACACCACGGCGGGGTTGGAGGGGTTGCGGGCCTCGAAGAGCTCGGTGACGCGGGGCAGGCCGCCGGTGATGTCGCCGGCGCCGCCCACGACACGCGGAATCTTCACCAGCGTGGTGCCCGTGGCGATGGTCTGCCCGTCCTCAACCACCACGTGGCCTCCCACGGGGAAGTTGTAGGTGCCGAGCACGTTGCCCTTGGCGTCGACGACGTCGCAGGTGGGCACCATGGCCTTGTTCTTGGCGTCGATGATGATTTTCTCGGTCAGTCCGGTGGTCTCGTCGGTCTCGGCGCGGAAGGTCTGGCCCTCCACCACGTCGTTGAAGCGCAGCTTGCCGGCGTACTCGCTGACGATGACGGCGTTGAAGGGGTCCCAGCGGGCCACGATGTCGCCCTTCTTCACCTGGTCGCCGTCCTTGTGGTAGAGCGACGAGCCGTAGGGCACGTTCAGGCTGGAGAGCACGATGCCCGTGTTGGGGTCGACAAACTGCACCTCGGCCAAGCGGCTCACCACCATCTGGCACTTCACGTCGGCCTCGCCCTCGCGCTCCTCGACGAAGGGCACGGTGCGCAGCTCCTCGAACTTCAGGCGGCTGTCGTTGCGTGCCTCGATGGAGGCGTTGGCGGCGGCGTTTCCGGCCACGCCGCCGGCGTGGAAGGTGCGCAGGGTGAGCTGCGTGCCGGGCTCGCCGATGGCCTGCGCGGCGATGACGCCCACGGCCTCGCCTATCTGCACCATGCGTGCCGTGGCGAGGTTGCGGCCGTAGCACTTGGCGCACACGCCGTGCTTGCTCTCGCAGGTGAGCACCGAGCGGATTTCCACCATCTCGATGGGCGACTCCTCGATGGCCTGGGCCTTGTCCTCGGTAATCTCGTCGCCGGCGGCCACGATGAGCTCGCCCGTCTGGGGGTTCACCACGTCGTGGACGCTCACGCGGCCCAGGATGCGCTCATAGAGCGTGGCGATGACCTGGTCGCCGTTTTTCAGCGCACGGCACTCCAGCCCGCGCAGCGTGCCGCAGTCCTCCTCGGTGATGATGACATCGTGGGACACGTCGACGAGGCGGCGCGTCAGGTAGCCGGCGTCGGCGGTCTTCATGGCCGTGTCGGCGAGTCCCTTGCGGGCGCCGTGCGAGCTGATGAAGTACTCCTGCACCGACATGCCCTCCTTGCAGTTGGACAGGATGGGGTTCTCGATGATGGAGTTGCCCTCGGCCCCCGACTTCTGGGGCTTGGCCATCAGGCCGCGCATGCCGGCGAGCTGGGCAATCTGGTCGGCAGAGCCGCGCGCGCCCGAGTCGAGCATCATGAAGACGGCGTTGAAACCCTGGTCGGCCTCGGTCATCTGCCTCATCACCTCCTTCTTCAGGTTGGTGTTCACGTGGGTCCAGGTGTCGATGACCTGGTTGTAGCGCTCCTTGTCGGTGATGAAGCCCATGTTGTAGTTGTTGGTGATTTCCTCCACCTCCTTGCGCCCCTGCTCGATGATGTCGTTCTTCTCCTTCGGCACGATGATGTCGTCGAGGTTGAACGACAGGCCGGCGACGTACGACATGCGGTAGCCGAGGTTCTTGATGCCGTCGAGGAACTCGCACGCGCGGGCCATGCCCACGGCCTTGATGACGTCGGCGATGATGCCGCGGAGGGTCTTCTTCGAGATGATGTCGTTGAAGAAGCCAATCTCGTCGGGGATGATCTGGTTGACGATGACGCGCCCCACCGAGGTGTCGACCATGCGCTTCTGTATCTTCCCGTCGACGAGGTCGTTCACCACCACCTTCACGGGAGCGTGCACGTCGCACTTGCCCTCGTTGTTGGCGATGATGGCCTCCTCGCGGCCGTAGAAGGTGAGGCCCTCGCCCTTGGCGCCGGGGCGCATCTTGGTGATGTAGTAGAGTCCGAGCACCATGTCCTGCGAGGGCACGGTGATAGGCGCCCCGTTGGCCGGGTTGAGGATGTTGTGGCTCTCGAGCATGAGGATTTG
>CAZVWX010000241.1:0-3464 GCA_964631105.1 uncultured Prevotella sp.
GTGCCCCGAGCTGTCCGTCTGGCTGGGCAGCACGCCCACCATCCTGCCCTACACCGAGCGCTACATGGGCATCATCCTGCTCGGCGCCCCCTTTCTCACCGCGTCGCTGACGCTGAACAACCAGATGCGCCTGCAGGGCAACGCCTCGCTCGCCATGTACGGCATCGTGACCGGGGCCGTGCTCAACTGCGTGCTCGACCCCCTCTTCATCTTCGTCTTCCACCTGGGCGTGGCCGGGGCCGCCATCGCCACCGTCACGGGGCAGGCCGTGTCGTTCGCCATCCTCGTCCGCCTGTCCCACCGCCCGCAGAACATCGGCATACGCTGGCGCGACTTCTCGCCCTCGTGGCGCAGCTTCCGCGAAATCTTCTATGGCGGCAGCCCCTCGCTCAGCCGCCAGGGGCTGGGCTGCGTGGCCACCATCGCCCTCAACCTCTCGGCCGGGGCCTACGGCGACGCCGCCATTGCCGCCATGTCCATCGTGAACCGCATCACCATGCTCGTCATGGCCGCCGTGGTGGGCCTGGGCCAGGGCTTCCAGCCCCTTTGCGGCTTCTGCTACGGCGCGCGCCTCTTCGGCCGGCTGAAGTCGGCCTATTGGTTCACCGTGAAGGTGGGCACGGTGTTTCTCGCCGCCTGCGCCCTGGTGGGCATCCCCCTGAGCCGCGAGATCATCGCCGTGTTCCGCAACGACCCCGCCGTCATCGCCGTGGGCAGCGTGGCCCTGGTGTGGCAGCTCGCCTCCTATCCCCTCAACGCCCTGGTGATGACCAGCAACATGATGACGCAGACCTGCCGCAAGCCCTGGCGCGCCAATCTGCTGGCCGCCGCCCGCCGCGGGCTCTACTTCATCCCGCTCATCATCGTGCTGCCCCACTGCTTCGGCCTGCTGGGCGTGGAGATGTGCCAGACGGTGAGCGACGTGCTCGCCTTCATCACCACCGTGCCGGTGATGGCCTACACCTTCAGACAACTGGAAAAAGAATAGCAAACACCAAACAACCATGGAAACACTCTACATCAAGAACATGGTGTGCGACCGCTGCAAGATGGCCGTCGACAAGACCCTGCGCGACATGGGGCTGCACCCCCTCGCCGTGGAGCTCGGCGAGGCACGCCTCGACGAGCCGCTCACGGCCTCCGCGCGGCAGGAGCTGCGCCGGCGGCTGTCGGCCCTGGGCTTCGAGCTCCTCGACGACCGCCGCCAGCGCACCATCGAGCAGGTGCGACAGGCCATCATCCGCCTCGTACACTACCGCGACAACAACTCCACGCTCACCCTGAGCGGCTATCTCGCAAGCCAGCTCCACCAGGACTACTCGGCCCTGAGCAAGCTCTTCAGCGAGGTGGAGGGGAAGACCGTGGAACGCTACTACATGGAGCAGCGCATAGAGCGCGTGAAGGAGCTCATCAAATACGACGAGCTGAGCCTCACCCAGATTGCCCTGCAGATGAACTATTCCAGCGTGGCCTATCTGAGCAGCCAGTTCAAGAACGTCACGGGCATGACGCCCACGCAGTTCAAGGCCATCAAGCGCAACCTGCGCAAGCCGATAGACAAGGTGTAGGGCGCCCCGCCAGCCCGGCGGCTACCGCGTGATTCGGGCGATGTCGTCCAGCGTGATGGCCCCGAGCACGTTGATGACGCTCACCTCGTCATCCTCCACGCTGAGCAGCACGAACTCGTTCTTGCCCTTGCCGTGGCGCTTCATGTAGATGGAGGTGTGCTCGCCGCCGTCGTCCATCTGCATCATCGGCTCGTAGCCGTTCTTGCCCGTATAGAAAGCCTGCGCCTTGGCGGCGACGCCCTTGGCCATCGACGGCCTCTCGCACGTCAGCACGCGCAGCTGGTCTATCTTCCGGGCCAGTGAGCCGATGCTCTTCCCGTCCACCTTCATGTCGGGCATGAGGCTGAACATGGCGCGTGAGACGTAGACGGTGGACACGCCCTTGACGTTGGCATAGCTCTTGAAGAACGCGTCCTGGGCCGACGCCACGCCGCAGAGCAGCACCAGGGCCAATATGAAAACCCATCTTCTCATCATCATTTCCTTTCATTTTCCGTCTCGCCCACCTTGTCGAGACCCTTGTTCAGTTCCTTCGAGAATTTCGTGAGTGCCCGCTCGGCGGCCACGGCGGCGTCCTCGGGGTCCGAGTAGGTGTCGTAGGCCGCCATGTCGGCGGGCTCGGCCGGCCTGTTGCCGATGTAGAGGCCCGTGGCTGCCAGCAGCACCACCGAGGCGGCAATGGCCGCCGCCCACCCGAGGCTGCCCCGGCGCGCGCGCCTCAAGGCCGTCTTCTCCACGGCGTTCCACTGGTCAACCTGCCGCGCCAGCCTCCCGGCGAAGCCGCCGGGCGCCGGTTCCGGCTGGCGCAGCCGCTCCAGTCCGTTCCGGAATTCCTGTTCCCTATCCTGCTTTTCCATCATCGTGTCGTTTTTTGGGTGTCGAGAGCATCACGAACCGGGTCCTCACCGTCCTCCGCGCCCTGCTCAGCAGCGACCGCAGGTTGGTGTCGGTCAGTCCGGTCAGCTCTTTGATTTCATCGGTGTCGAGTTCCTCTATGTCGCGCAGGGTCATCACCATGCGCTGCGCCGCCGGCAGTCCCTCCATGATTCGGTGTATGCGCTCGGCGGCGTCGGCCGCCTCCAGCCGCTCCGCCACGTCGTCGCCGGCCTCCAGCTCCAGCGTCGCGGCTCCGCCGCGGGCCTCCTGGAGCGACTTCCGCCGCATCCTGTCGCAATAGATGTGGCGCAGGGTGGCCACGGCGTAGGCCACGGGCAGCAGGCGGCGCGGCAACCGCTCACGCCCCGTCCAGAGCCTGAGCAGCGTGTCCTGCACGAGGTCCTCGGCCGCCTGGCGGTTGCCCGTCAGGCGAAAGGCCGAGGCATAGAGCCGGTCGGTGCACGGGAGGAACAGATTCTTGAATTGCGAAGCGTCCATGGGCGGCCTTCGGACTCCTTACTGGTTGAGGTTGATGAGCCGCTGCAAGTCCTTCTTCTGCAGCTTGCCCTTCACGTGGACCAGCGACCCGTCGTCCTCGTCCACGGTGAGCACCACCACCTCGCTGATGTATTCACCCTCCTCCTTCACCAGTATTCTGACCGTCTCGTCCTCGTCGTTGGTCGAGACGACCGTCTCGTAGGCCCCGTCGTCGAGCTTGGCCACGGCCTTGGCGAAGCGCTTCCGCACGCGGTCCTTGCAGTCGTCGAGGGTGAGGATGCGCACGCTGTGAACGCCCTTGACCAAATCGGCCACATCGTCGTCCACCTTTCCTTTGATGAACGGCTTCAGCATGGCCGTCGTCACCTTGGGAAAGTTCATGTATTCCACGCCCTCCTCGGCATGGAACTCGTCGATGATTTCATCCACTGTTGTTGCCAATGCTCCTGCGACGCCCATCAGCAGGGCCACGAGCATCATCATAATTCTCTTCATTGTCTTTGTACTTTAAGAATGGTTTCT
>CAZVWX010000242.1:0-3425 GCA_964631105.1 uncultured Prevotella sp.
TGTGCCGCTTCATCCCCTCGGTGCCGGGCTACATGTTTGCCGTGAGGGACAACGACATCTACGTGAACCTCTTCGCCGCCGGCACGTCCACCATCAGCGTGGGCGGCAAGACCGTCGTGCTCGACGAGGCGACCAACTATCCCTGGGACGGCGACATCACCATCCGCGTGGCCAAGTGCGCCGCGCGCGGCGCCGGCCTGAAGGTGCGCCTGCCGGGATGGGTGGCGGGGCGCCCCGTGCCCGGCGGCCTCTATGCCTACAACGACGGCAAGCAGCTGGCCGCCAGCGTGAGGGTGAACGGCAGCGAGGTGTTCCCCTCGGGCGGGGCCACGGTGGAGAAGGGCTACATCGGCGTGCCCGGCATCAAGAAGGGCGACGTGGTGACCATCCACTTCGACATGGAGCCGCGCACGGTGACGGCCAACCCCCGCGTGGCCGACGACCGCGGCAAGGTGGCCGTGGAGCGCGGGCCGCTGGTCTACTGCGCCGAGCAGTACGACAACGACGGGCTGAACGTGTGGCAGGAGGTGGTGAACACCAAGCCTGTGTTCACCGTGAACGCCAACTACAGCATCCAGAACACCGAGGGCGACGGCAAGACCTTCCAGGTGACGGCCATCACCACACCGGCGCAGACCCTCTCGGTGGGCGCCGACGGCAAGGTGGGCGTGGCCGACCACCGGCTCACCCTCATTCCCTACTACGCCTGGAACCACCGCGGCGCGGGCTACATGGCCGTGTGGCTGCAGCAGGGACTGGGCATGATGAAATAAGAGAAAAGGAAAGGAGCAAGCCATGAAAGCACTGAAGACACTGGCATGGGCCGCAGCAGCGGCCATGACGATGGGCGCCATGCCCGCCGCGGGCCAGACGGAGCGCGCCGAGGCCTACGCCGTGACCATCAGCAACCCCTCCGACTGGCGCCGCCAGGAGGTGGCCGAGGTGGCCGGGCTGGGAGAGATCGACACCGTGTGGGTGGTGACCGACGCCCAGGGCAACGAGGTGACAAGCCAGACGGCCCTGGAGGGCGGACTGCTCATCGACGTGGACCTGCCCGCCCACGGCAAGGCCACCTACACCGTGAGGCCCGGCACGCCCAAGCAGGCGGAGCCGGCCGTGCACGGGGCGTTCTATCAAATCAGGAAGGACGACATCGCCTGGGAGAACGACAAGATCATCTTCCGCATGTACGGCCCGGCCCTGCAGCGCACCGGCGAGCGCTCGTTCGGCACCGACGTGTGGGTGAAGGACACGCCCGCGCTCGTCATGGACGCACGCTACTGGATCGACTACCGGGGCAACCAGCTGGAATGGGAGCTGCACAAGGCGGGCAAGCGCAAGGAGGAGAAGCAGGTGGACGACCTCACCTCGTTCCACATCGACCACGGCGACGGCATGGACTCCTATGCCGTGGGACCCACGCTGGGCTGCGGTGCGCCGGCGCTCTTCGACGGCCGGGAGCTCTTCTATCCCTGGTGCTACGCCGAGGGATTCATCCTCGACAACGGCCCCCTGCGCTTCGCGGTGCGGCTGAACTATCCGCCGGTGAGCCGCGACGGCAACGACAGCATCGTGGAGCACCGCGTGGTGAGCATCGACAAGCACAGCCACTTCAGCCGCTGCACGGTGTGGTACACGGGCATCGACAACCCCGCCCTGCGCCTCGCGGCGGGCGTCGTCATCCACGACGACTCGCCCGTCATCGTCCGCCCCGACTACGTGGCCTATGCCGACCCCACCGAGCACTTCGGCGACGACAAGACCTTCGTGGCCGTCGTGGCCCCCAAGGGGGCGCAGGAGCCCTGCCTCTTCACGCAAGACGACGCCCAGAGCCACAAGCCGGTGGAGCACGCGCTGTGCTTCCCCGGCCTGGCTCCCGGCGAGGAGAACACCTACTGGTTTGGCGCGGCCTGGAGCCGGTATGACATCCACACGCTCCAGGAATGGCAAGACAGCGTGGAACGGTTTGCGAAGGAGCGCAGGCAGCCGCTCAAAATCAAGGTGAAGGCCCTGAAGCCATAGCCGCCGGAGCCTCCGTCCACCCGCGGGAGGCGGCGGCTCCCCCACCCTATCTGGAAACACCAAAACAACAAAAGCATCAGCACACATGAAGAAAACTCTTTTGGCAACCCTGCTCGCGGCGCCCCTCATGGCACACGGCGCCGCCACGACAGAGCCCACCTTCACCGAATGGCACGACCTGCAGGTGAACGCCATAAACCTCTTACCACTGCACACCGACTTCCGTTCGGGCGAGAGGCTCGCGCTGGAAGGCAGGTGGAAGTTCAAGTGGGTGGCCAACGCCGACGAGCGGCCCGCCGACTTCTACGAGGTGGGGCTCGACGACAGCGGCTGGGCCACCATGCCCGTGCCCGGCATCTGGGAGCTGAACGGCTTCGGCGACCCCGAATACGTGAACTCGGGATTCGCCTGGCGCGGACACTTCGACCAGAAGCCGCCCGCCGTGCCGGTGAAGGACAACCACGTGGGCAGCTACCGCAACACCATCGACATTCCCGACTCGTGGGACGGAAAGCAGGTGGTGGCCCACTTCGGCTCGGTGACGAGCAACATCTACCTCTATGTGAACGGCCACTTCGTGGGCTATGCCGAGGACTCGAAGGTGGCCGCCGAGTTCGACGTCACGCCTTACGTGAAGCCGGGCAAGAATCTCTTCGCCTTCCAGACGTTCCGCTGGTGCGACGGCTCGTGGGACGAGGACCAGGACTTCTGGCGCCTCTCGGGCGTGGCGCGCGAGTGCTACCTCTACGCCAAGGACAAGCAGAACCAGATTGTCGACATCAGGACGACGCCCGACCTGACCAACAACTACCAGGACGGCACGCTCCACATCGCGGCCAAGGTGAAGGGACGGGGGGCGCTGCGCCTCACCCTCGCCGATGACGACGGCCACGTGGTGGCATCGGAAACGGCCTGGCCCGACATCAAGGGCAACGCCGAGGCCCTGCTGCAGGTGAAAGGGCCGCACAAGTGGACAGCCGAGACGCCCTACCTCTACCAGCTGAAGGTGGAGCTTGCGGCGAGCGACATCAATCCCCGCACGGCACGCACGCGCGGGAAGGCCACAAGGCAACAGTCCGCAGCAACCGGCGGCGCCACCGTCTACGACGAGACTCACCTGAGCGTGGGCTTCCGCAAGGTGGAAATCCGGGGGTCGCAACTGCTCGTCAACGGGCAGCCCGTACTCATCAAGGGCGCCGACCGGCACGAGATGGACCCCGACGGGGGCTATGTGGTGACCACCGAGCGCATGATACAGGACATCAAGCTCATGAAGCGGCTCAACATCAACGCCGTGCGCACGTGCCACTATCCCGACGACCCGCGCTGGTATGAGCTCTGCGACGCCTTCGGACTCTACCTCGTGGCCGAGGCCAACCAGGAGAGCCACGGCTTCGGATACA
>CAZVWX010000243.1:0-3413 GCA_964631105.1 uncultured Prevotella sp.
GACCAGGAGATTCTCGATGCCGTCACGCAGGAATACAAGGTGGACTCGCGCGACGAGGTCGACCCGGTGAGCGTGCAGTGCACGCGCCTGGAGGGAAACTTCCTCAACATCCTCTGGCGCAAGAACTTCTACCGCAATCTGAACAAGTGCTTCGACGATGCCGGAATCGCCATCGCCGAGATGTACCTCGCGCCCCTGGCCCTGGCCGACAGCGTGCTCACCGACGTGGAGAAGCGGTCGGGATGCGTCCTCGTCGACCTCGGAGCCGACACGTCCACCGTCTCGGTCTACTATAAGGGCCTGCTGCGCAACCTGGCCGTCATCCCCCTCGGGGGCAGCAACATCACGCGCGACATTGCCTCGCTGCAGATGGAAGAGAAGAATGCCGAGGAGATGAAGCTGAAATATGCCCGCGCCTACACCGACAATGCCGACATCGACAACACCCTGACCTACCCCATCGACGGCGAGCGCAGCGTGGAGAGCCGCAAGTTCATCGAGATTGTCGAGGACCGGCTCGACGAAATCATCGAGAATGTGTGGTGCCAGGTGCCCGGCGAGTACGTCGACAAGCTGCTCGGGGGCATCATCCTTACGGGCGGCGGGAGCAACATGCCGGGCATAGAGCGGGCCTTCCGCAACCACACCAACGTGGAGAAAATCAGGGTGGCCAAGTTTGTCACGCAGACCATCAACTCCCACGACCCGCGCATCACCAGCAAGAACGGCACCATGAACACGCTGCTCGGCCTGCTGGCCAAGGGCGACATGAACTGTGCCGGCGACGAAATCCGTTCCGACTTCTTCGCCCGTGGAACCGACGGCACGGCGCAGTCCGCCGACGCCGCCAAGGTGCGCCCGGCCGACGGCACGACCAAGCAGGGCGTGGTGCGCCCGGTGGCCGAGAAGAAGAAGGCCGAGGAGGATGCCAAGGCCAAGGCGGAAGCCGAGGCCAAAGCCAAGGCGGAAGCTGAGGCCAAGGCCAAGGCGGAAGCCGAAGCTGAGCGCAAGAAGAACAATGTGTGGCACAAGCTGGGCCGCGGCATCAAGAACTTTGGCAAGCAGATACTCCAGGCCGACGAGGAATAAGCGCATGGCCGCTCCAGGCCACGGAGGAATAGAGGAACAAGCATATAGAAAAAGAACAAAAAAATACATCCCTGAATTATGAGCAAGAATGATAACGAAGAAAGCCAGCAGCTCGACACGCTGGACTTTGGAGAGCCCGACGCCACGCACAGCATCATCAAGGTGATTGGTGTCGGCGGAGGTGGCGGCAACGCCGTCAACCATATGTACCGTGAGGGCATTCACGACGTGACGTTCGTGCTTTGCAACACCGACGCCCAGGCCCTGGCCGACAGTCCCGTGCCCGTGCATCTGCAGCTCGGCGAGGAGGGCCTCGGCGCGGGCAACAAGCCCGAGAAGGCCCGCAAGGCCGCCCAGGACACCCTCGACGACATCAAGAGCATGCTGTCCGACGGCACCAAGATGGCCTTCATCACCGCCGGCATGGGCGGCGGCACCGGCACCGGGGCCGCCCCCGTCATCGCCCAGGTGAGCAAGGACATGGGCATCCTCACCGTCGGCATCGTCACGATTCCCTTCCGCTTTGAGGGGAAGAAGAAAATCGACCAGGCGCTCGACGGCGTGGAGGAGATGGCCAAGCACGTCGACGCGCTGCTCGTCATCAACAACGAGCGCCTGCGCCAAATCTATGGCGACATGCCGCTTGTGGAGGCTTTCGGCAAGGCCGACGACACGCTGAGCGTCGCCGCCAAGAGCATTGCGGAAATCATCACCGTCCACGGACTGATCAACCTCGACTTCAACGACGTGAAGACCGTGCTCATGAATGGCGGCGTGGCCATCATGTCGACGGGCTACGGCGAGGGCGAGGGGCGCGTGAAGCAGGCCATCGACGACGCCCTCAACTCGCCCTTGCTGAACGACAACGACGTGTACAACGCCAAGAAGATTCTGATTTCCATCAACTTCAACAGCGACAAGGGCGAGAACGCCGGGCTCACCACCGACGAGATGAGCGACGTCAACGAGTTCATGAGCCACTTCACCCAGGACTACGAGCTGAAGTGGGGCATCGCCCTCGACCCCGAGCTCGACAGGAAGGTGAAGGTGACCATCCTCGCCACGGGCTTCGGCATCGACGACGTCGACGGCATGGCGCCCCACCTGAAGCAGCACCAGGCCGACGCCGAGTATGAGCGCAACAAGAATGAGGAGCGCGAGGCCGACCTGACCGAGCGCCGGGGACGCTACTATCCCGGCACCAGCAACACGGTCTACAAGCACCATGCGCACATCTTCCGCTTCCGCGCCGACGAGCTTGACAACGAGGACCTGATTCTTGCCGTCGAGAGCACGCCCACCTACAAGCGCACCCGCCAGATGCTGGCCGACCTGAGGCGCATGGGCTCCCGCGAGGCCGACGCCGCCCATGCCGACAAGGACACGCAGGAGCCCGTGCAGGGCGTCATCAGCTTCACGTGACAGGCCACGGCCCACGGTCCTAGCTGAACAGCTCGCGCAGCACGGGCAGCGACTTCATCTCGGGGAACCCCGGAATGTGCAGCCGGTAATACCTCAGCAGCACCTCTGTGCACTGATTGCGCTCCTGGCGCGTCAGGGCATAGAGGTGCATGTTGTCGTAGCTGAGGCGGGCGAGCTCGGCCACGCGTGGCGCTTCGGCCGGCGAAAGGAAGTCGGCGTGGAGGGGCGCCTGGCCCACGAAGCACCCATCGCGCAGGTCGAAGCAGCTCCCGGGGCGGCAACCCTCCATGTTGGGCATGAACCCGGCGTAGACCGAGAACCGCATCATGAACACCAGATGGAAGTTGGCGCAGCTACCCCGCGCCCCGTCGAGCCACGCCAGGCTTTGCTCCACAAAGTCGTAGAGGTCGGGGTTGTGCTGCTCGCCCCGCGTGCCATAGCACAGAAACTCGGCCAGGAAGAGCGAGATGGCCACCTTCGCCGCGTCGAAGGGTATCGAGGCATAGGGCCGTGCAAGCCTGATGTCGCGGAAGCGCTGCAGCTGCTGCCGCTCGCGATAGTCGAACTCCAGGGCCAGCACCGACAGCGGCTGCAGGTATTGCAGCTTCACCCGTGCCTTCGGTGTCTTCGGCACGCGGCAGACAAACGACACCCGCCCCAGCGCCTGCGTCAGGCAGTCGGCGATGACTTTCTCGTCGCCCACTTTGACAGTCCGTAAGACGATGGCTCTCGATTTGATTTGCATGGTTACAAAATTACGAAAAATCAACCGTTTAGCGAAAATTCAGAGCAAAAATTTGGTTGGTTCGAGAAAAACCGCTAACTTTGCAGCCGCAAATTATGCGATGGTCCCTTCGTCTATCGGTTAGGACGAGAGATTTTCATTCTCTAAAGAGCAGTTC
>CAZVWX010000244.1:0-3400 GCA_964631105.1 uncultured Prevotella sp.
CCGAAGTGGTGCTGGCGCTGCCCGAAAGCGAGGTGCAACCGCTCCGGCAGCTCGTCGAAGAACAGCGGCTGGCCATCCTCGACGAATTCAAGGGCATCGAGCGGAATGTGGAGTTCTTCGTCGAAGAGACCGACAAGCCCGCCACCGTCGTGCCCCGCGAGATTCAAGACAATCTGGTGGATGCCATCTATGCCTGCCACAATGGCGTGGTGCGCATGATTCCGGCCTACCCGGACGTGGTTGAGACATCGAGCAACCTGGCCATCATCGACATCGAGGGCGGCTCGGCGGCCATCAAGATTCTGGCCCGCTCGGCGCGTGAGGACATGAAGGAATACGTGGCCACGCAACTGGAGAGCTGCTTCGGCATGGCCGGCATGAAGGTGGAGCTGAGCGGCGACTATGGCGGGTGGGATCCCAATCCGGACAGCCCCACCCTGCATCTGCTGAAGAAAATCTACCGCGAGCAGAACGGCAAGGAGGCCGTCGTGCAGGTGGACCACGCCGGACTGGAGTGCTCGGTCATCCTCGGCAAGTATCCCGGCATGGACGCCGTGAGCCTCGGCCCCACGCTGTGCAGCCCCCACACCACGAGCGAGCGGTGCGAGATAGCATCAGTGGAGCCCTTCTGGCGACTGCTCACACAGACGCTGGAGGAGATTCCCGAAAGGCAATAGCCCTCACTTCAGCCCCTTGGCCTGCAGGTAGCGGTCGGCCTCGATGGCTGCCTTGGCGCCCGACCCCGCGGCCACCACACCCTGCCGGTACACGGGGTCGGCCACGTCGCCGGCGGCGAAGACGCCCTCGACGCTCGTCGCGGCGGTGTTGCCACGGGTCTTGATGAATCCCTGGGTGTCGAGCTCGAGCTGTCCTTCAAAGATTCCGGTGTTGGGCCGGTGGCCGATGGCCAGGAAGAATCCGTCGACGGGCAGGTCGTAGCGGCGCTCCGAGGGCTCGCCCATGTGCTCCACCAGGTGGGCTCCCTCGACACCATTGTCGCCATAAAGGCCCACGGCATTGGTGTTGAAGAGCACCTCGATGTTCTCGGCGGCGGCCACGCGGTCGCGCATGATTTCGGCCGCACGCAGATAGGGTTTGCGCACAATCATGTAGACCTTCTTGGCCAGTCCGGCCAGATAGAGGGCCTCCTCGCAGGCGGTGTCGCCCCCACCCACCACCGCCACCGTGCGCTTGCGGTAGAAGAATCCGTCGCACGTGGCGCAGGCGCTCACTCCCTGTCCGCGGTATTTCTCCTCATCGGCCAGTCCGAGATACTTCGCGCTGGCGCCCGTGGCCACAATCACGGTGTCGGCCTGGAGCTCGCGCCCATGGTCGTCGACGGCGCGGAACGGCCTCACCGAGAAGTCCACGCCGGTGATGCTGCCGTCGCGCACCTCGGCGCCGAACCTCACGGCCTGCTCGCGCATGTCGGCCATGAGCTGGTTGGCGTCGACGCCGCTGGGAAATCCGGGAAAGTTCTCAATCACCGTGGTCGTGGTGAGCTGGCCGCCCGGCTGCAGACCACAATAGAGCACGGGGCTCAGTCCCGAGCGTCCCGTGTAGACGGCAGCCGTATAGCCCGCCGGGCCGCTGCCGATAATCAGAGTCTTCACTTTTTCCATGTTTCCTCTTCGTTTGCTTTTTAACATCCCTTACCGTCAATGCTGCACGAGGGCGCACCGGGCTGATACTCCACCAAACCGACATCCTCGGGCTTCAAGGTCACCGTGCCATCGTCGAGCACGAAGGCAGGAATGCCCACGTCGCCAATCTGCTTGGAGTGGTCGAACACCGGATTGGTGTCGCGCAAGTGCAGGAACGCCTTCATGTGGCGCACGTGCCCGCCAATATCAATCACCTCGAAACGCTTGTCGCCCTTCACCTGCTCTTCCACATAAGCGCAGTAGGGACAAGTCTTCATGCCATAAATCTTAATCATAATCCTTACCTTATTGTTGGGTCATTGTGAATGCTGCTGCAAATGTACGTCATCTTCTGCAAAGTAGACATAACAACAAGCGTGCCTCCCAAAGGCTTTTAACCAAATTTAACCGACGGCGCGAAAACATGGCGGAAATATTCACATATTATCATCTTTTGCTTTTGGCAGAAAGAAAGAATGGCATTATCTTTGCAGAAGAAAAAGAAGCACAAGAGTATTCAACGATTTAAAAGACAAAAGCAATGCAAATCGAAAAAGTACATGCTCGCGAGATTCTTGACTCGCGCGGCAATCCTACCGTCGAGGTAGAGGTAACATTGGACAACGGAGTCATCGGCCGCGCAAGCGTTCCCTCGGGCGCATCCACCGGTGAGAACGAGGCCCTGGAGCTTCGCGACGGCGACAAGAAGCGCTTCGGCGGCAAGGGCGTGCTGAAGGCTGTGGCCAACGTGAACGACATCATCGCCCCGGCCCTGAAGGGTGACAACGTGCTCAACCAGCGCGCCATCGACTACAAGATGCTGGCCCTCGACGGCACGCCCACGAAGAGCAAGCTCGGCGCCAACGCCATCCTGGGCGTCTCGCTGGCCGTGGCCCACACGGCAGCCAAGGCCCTGAACCTGCCTCTCTATCGCTACATCGGCGGAGCCAACACCTACGTGCTGCCCATCCCGATGATGAACATCATCAACGGCGGAGCCCACTCGTCGGCCCCCATCGCCTTCCAGGAGTTCATGATTCAGCCGCGCAACTTCAAGTCGGAGAAAGAGGCCATCCGCTGCGGCGCCGAGGTGTTCCACGCCTTGGGCAAGCTGCTGAAGAACCGCGGCCTGTCGACGGCTGTCGGCGACGAAGGCGGCTACGCTCCCAACCTGAACGGCATCGACGACGCCCTGGAGAGCATCTGCCAGGCCATCAAGGATGCCGGCTACGAGCCGGGCAAGGACGTGACCATCGCCATGGACTGCGCCGCATCGGAGTTCGCCACGCTGAAGGACGGCAAGTGGTACTACAACTACAAGCAGCTGAAGAACGGCATGCCCAAGGATCCCAACGGCAAGGAGTTCAACGACGACGAGCAGATTGCCTATCTGGAGCAGCTGGTGAACAAGTACCCCATCGCCTCCATCGAGGACGGCCTCGACGAGAACGACTGGGACGGCTGGGTGAAGCTGACCAAGGCCCTTGGCGACAAGGTGCAGCTGGTGGGCGACGACCTGTTCGTCACCAACACGAAGTTCCTGGAGAAGGGCATCAAGATGGGCGCCGGCAACGCCATTCTGATCAAGGTGAACCAGATTGGCTCGCTCACCGAGACGCTGGAGGCCATCGAGATGGCCCACCGCCACGGCTACAACACCGTGACCTCGCACCGCTCGGGCGAGACTGAGGACACCACGATTGCCGACATCGCCGTGGCCACCAACAGTGGACAAATCAAGACTGGCTCGATGAGCC
>CAZVWX010000245.1:0-3392 GCA_964631105.1 uncultured Prevotella sp.
GCGGTTCGACCTTAAGCGCATCTACCACAACCTGACCACGCTCGACAATCCCTACAACACCTACAAGTACCCCGGGCTGCCCCCCGGCCCCATCCGCATCCCGTCGGTGGCGGGCATCGACGCCGTGCTCAACCACGTGCGCCACGACTATCTCTATATGTGCGCGAAAGAGGACTTCAGCGGCACCCACAACTTCGCCCGCACCTATGAGGAGCACCTCCGGAACGCGGCCCGCTACACCGAGGCGCTCAACAAGCGCGGCATCCGCTAGGCGCTCTCGTGCGTCCACACCCCATCCATCCGTCTCGCACGGCGCGGCGATTGTCCACGCGCGTCCATCCATGCGGGGCACACACCCACTTGCAGGGGCCGCGCCTTGTGCCGGCCCTGGGCGCCGGAACGGCGTTTTGAAAGATTCATGTTTCACCGGCGGATGATGCAGGCGTCGTCGGGTTCGTCCGGAACATCCGCATTCCCATCGGGCATTGGTGACATCCACCGGCATTCGAACGCCCTTTCAGGGCGTGCGGGCCGGCACAAGGCGCGGCCCCTGCAAGTGGACACGACGCGGCGACAAGGTGGCATGGATGCGGCATGCAAGGGGCACGGCGCGGTGTCAAGAGGCATGGACGCGGCGGCAAGAGACACGGATGCGGCGACAAGAGGCATGGACGCGGCGGCAAAGGGCATGGACGGGGGCGCGTGAGGGAACACGGACGGGGCGTGTGGGGAGGAAGGCGGAGGCATGGAAAATTGAAACGCCCCGTTCTTCACAGAACAGGGCGCTCATCTCAATAGGTATTAGCCTTTTTTAAGGTAAAAAGATTGTATTCAGGATAACACTGCAAAGGTAGGTACTTTCCTCATGTTGTGCAAATTTTTTATTATGTTAAAGAACATGTTTCCTAGGAATTATTAAGTTTTTTTTCATTTCCAGCCCCCTTCCGACAACGGTTCGGTGGCCTTCGTCCATGCGACGGACAGTCCGCTTGCGGCGTGCGGGGCGGGTTGGTGGAATCGTACCAAGGCCTGGTAATCACATTACCAAAGCCTGGTACTGCCCGTACCAAGGCCTGGTAATCACATTACCAAAGCCTGGTACTGAGACAGGATGTGTAGTTTAACGCTTTAGGTTGACTACTTTGAGCCTTATTCTTCATGTAGGTTGACTTGGTTGAACATTACTTTTATATTGGGTTGATACGTTTCCGGCCGGCCAAGAAGCCGTTTCGAGCCGGTCAAGAGGCAAAAAATCGGCCTCCGGCCAAACTAAGGCGATTGAAAATTTGGCCGTTATGAAAAAAGTGCGTACCTTTGCACCGCTTTTCGGCCTAACCGCTGGCAGCAGACGAGTGGCTTGCTACGTTGGGCAGGAACGACAAACAACATTTAATTATAAAGCAAAATGGATTTGATTAAAGTTGCTGAGGAAGCATTTGCAACCGGCAAGAAGTTCCCTGAGTTCAAGGCAGGTGATACGGTGACTGTCGCTTACAAAATCGTCGAGGGTAACAAGCAGCGCATCCAGCTCTATCGTGGCGTCGTGATCCGCATCAGCGGCGAGGGTGTCAAGAAGCGCTTCACCGTGCGCAAGATGTCGGGCACCGTGGGTGTGGAGCGCATCTTCCCCATCGAGTCGCCCAGCATTGACAGCATCGAGGTGAACAAGCGTGGCAAGGTGCGCCGCGCCAAGCTTTACTATCTGCGCAAGCTGACGGGCAAGAAGGCCCGCATCCGCGAGAAGAGGACCGTCAGCGGCGAGTAGGAGCCCGCCGCTGTCGTGGCGGCTTCCAACGGAAAAAGGGATTCCCCTCACAGCAGAAGGGAATCCCTTTTTCGTTGCGCCGGGCGCCGGGGCTACTTCTCGTCGATGTCGTAGTTGGCCTGCCCGTCGGCGTCGCCCGAGAGCGCGTCCTGGAAGTCGCGCCAGCTGGGGTAGCCCGCCAGCAGGGCCAGCCGGTCCTTGCCGCGCGGCGAGAGCGAGTCGAGGGTGAGGTGGTGCTTGCGGAACAGGCCCAGAAGGTCGTCGAAGTCGGCCTTCCAGTCAATCCGCTTGCCGAATTTGTGCTCCACTTCCCCAATGAGAAGTCTCAAATTGCGTTTCATAACTTCAACTCCTATACTAAACGTGAGGCAAAAGTAGTGAAATGGCGCGAGACAACAAAGAAAAAAGTCGAAAAAATTGAGCCATGGACATGGATAAATCCGAACTCTACCGGGAGCAGGTGGCCCGGCTGTCGGCCGAGGTGAGCCGGCGGCGCCGGCGCGGCGTGGCCTTCGTGGCCGGCGAGGTGGCCAGCTTCGCGGCCCTGGTGGCCCTGGTGGCGGCCTGTTTCATCACGGGCCACGGGTCCTGGTGGTGGGCGCCGGCCTGCGTCTGCCTGCCCGCCTACGTCGTGGTGAGGCGCCTCGACGAGCGCAACGACGAGCTCGCCGCCCGCCTGGAGGCCCTGCGCTCGGTGGCCGAGCGCGAGCTGAAGGTGCTCGGCGGCGACTACAGCGTGCTCGGCGACGGGGCCGAGTATGTGAATCCCCGCCACGCTTACAGCCTCGACCTCGACATCTTCGGCCCCGGCTCGCTTTTCAACCGCATCGACCGCACCGTCACCACCGGTGGCAGCCGCGTGCTGGCCCGCCGCCTGGAGCAGCCCGCCGCCGACCCCCGCGCCATGGCCCGGGCGCTGGCCGAGCTGGCCGGCAAGGCCGAGTTCCGCGCCGAGTTCATGTCGAAGGGCATGGGCGGGCGCATCGACACCGGAGCCATGCACGAGGTGCTGCGCCGCGTCGGCCAGATGCACATCAGCCGCGTGGCCGCTCGCCGCGGCTCCCTTGTGGCGGCCGTCGGGGTGCTGGGAGGGTTCTATGCGTGCCTGCTGCTGGCCCTGGCCGGCATGGCGCCGGCGGCAGTGCCCGTGTGGTGGGGCGTCGGCCAGCTGCTGGCCGTCATCGTCGGGGGCTCGCGCACGCTGGCCGACGTGCGCAAGGCCACCGGCAGCCTGCACCGCCAGCTGGCAGGCCTGTCGGCCCTGGTGCGCCTCGTCGACGGGCAGCAGTTCGCCACGGAGCCTTGCCGCCACGCCCAGGCACGCCTCGCGGGAGCCATGGAGTCGCTCGGCGGCCTCGACCGGCTGCTGCGGGGGCTCGACCGCCGCGACAGCTTCGTGGGCATCATCGTGCTCAACGTCTTCGGCCTCGCCGACTTCTTCCTCGTGCGTGGATTCCTCAGGTGGCAGCAGTCTTACCTGGGCCGCCTGCCCGACTGGCTCGACGCCGTGGCCGGGATGGACGCCAGCGTGGCCATGGCCACGTTCGCCTTCAACCATCCCGAGGCCCGCGAGGCCGAGATTGTGGACGGCGGGCCCCTCGTCTATGAGGCGCGGGGGCTCTGGCAC
>CAZVWX010000246.1:0-3391 GCA_964631105.1 uncultured Prevotella sp.
GAAGAAGGCCGGCATCCTGGCCGACCAGATTCAGGTGTCGGCCGACATCAGCGTGTCGCCGCAGCAGGCCGACCTCGGGCAGGCCTACAAGGGCCAGACGCTCACCAAGGAGTTCTCGCTGAGCGGATTCTCGCTCTCGCCCGAGACGGGAACGGTCGGCGTCAGCGCCACCGACGGCATCCTGCTCTCCACCGACAAGACCACGTGGAGCCAGACGCTCTCGCTGCCCTACACCGACGGCACGCTCGTGAAGAGCTTCTACGCCCAAGTGGCGCTCAACGAGACGGGCGCCATCAACGGCACCATCACCGTCAACTCCACCGCGCGCACCATCGACATTCCCGTCAGCGCCGAGGCCGTGAGCCTGGAGGGCGGCACCGAGGTGAAGGCCTACTGGCGGCTGGAGAAGGACGACAGCTACACCCTCGACGGCCCGGCCCAGGTGGTGCCGGAATCGTTTGCGGGCATGCACGTGCAACGCTACTCCAACCCCAACAAGAGCACCACCTGGCCCGAGGGGACGGGCTTCGACGCCTCGCGGAAGACACAGCGCAACCTCATCGACGGCGATGTCTGGCCCGACGGCGAAATCGACGAGGTCTCGACGCGCTACATCCAGTTCGGCATCACCCCCGCCAAGGGCACCACGCTGAAGGTGGACTCCATCGGGCTCTACCTCTGCGGATGCGGCGGCAACGGCATGCGCTGCCACGTGAACTACTCCACGAAGCCCGGCTTCGCCGACGACGTGAACTTCTACGCCCCCGACAAGCTGCCGGCCAACCAGATGCAGGCCGTGAGCGTGCAGCCGGTCATCTCGCTCGAGGAGGGCGACACGCTGCGCGTGCGCGTCTATCCCTGGTACAACGGCTCGGCCTCGGGCAAGACCATCTGCCTGAGCGACGTCACCATCCACGGCAAGGCCTTCGACAACACGGCCACCGGCATCCGTTCGCTCAGCGACGGCAAGGCCGCCGCCCAGGCGTGGTACAACCTGCAGGGGCAGCGCGTGGCCGCGCCGGCCAAGGGCGTGTACATCCGCGGAAAGATGAAATACCTTTTCAAATAATCACACTAATCCTAATCAGTTATCATCATGAAGAACCAACATTCCTTTCTCCTGATGCTGGCCGTGGCCCTCTGCTTCCCCCTGCTGGGGGCGGGGGCGCAAACCACGCTGGCGTCATGGACCTTTGAGGGCGGCTACGACGTGACCGACGGCGAGGGAACCCAGAAGGTGTACACGCCCAACGGCGGCGACTGGGTCCAGGTGTCGGCCCAGTGGTTCAGCGCCGCCACACCCGTCATCCGCCCCGACTCGTGCCAGGGCGAGGCCTCGGCCTACGCCATCTCGGCCGCCGGAAGCCGCTACTGGGAGCTCTGCGGCGGATGGAACAACCACGTCTTCCGCTTCACCAACAGCGTGGCCAACGACGACAGCGACATCACCGACCCTGCCACCCACAAGGAGTACTACGAGGTGAGCTTCCCCACCACGGGCTACAAGAACATCTCGCTGGAGTACGCCATCACCTGCGGCAGCAACTACGCCGCCGACATCAACGTGGCCATCTCCACCGACGGCGGAGCCACGTGGGTGGCCGCCGGCAAGACCACCACGGCCAGCACGTGGTGGACCTATGAGCCCACGCAGAAGGTGAGCATCTCGGCCAACAACAAGGCCGACGTGCGCGTGCGCCTGCTGCCCGGCTCGGGACAGACCACCAACTGGAACCTCGACTTCCTCACCATCAGCGGCGAGAAGAGCGAGGCCGGCACGGCGGTGAGCGAGAGCGGCGTCACCGCCACCTGGACCTGGGAAGCCAACGAGAGCCCCACCACGGCCGTCATGTCCAAGGAGGACATCGTCTCCATCACAGGCCTCACCGTGGGCGACGACCTCACGCTCGTGGCGCCGCAAAGCGTGGCCGGCGAGCCCTTCAACAAGGTGCAGCCCCTGACCAGCAACGTGGCGGCCCTCACCGAGGCCGACGCCATCACGCTCATGGTGACGCCCAAGAACGGCCTCACCATGACGCCCACGCACCTGCACTTCAAGGGTGCGCGCTTCGGCACCAACGGCGGCCGCATCGACGTGCTGGCCATCGCGGGCAACGACACCATCACCCTGATAGACAACGGCAAGCCCAATCGCAACAACGGCGACCCGTCGGTTTACGACATCGACATCACGGGTCTCACCGCCACCTACAGCTCGCCGCTCTTCATCAAGCTCTATGTCAGCAGCCTGGCCAACAACAAGCAGCTGGGATTCCGCGACTTCGTCATCACAGCCGACTACCAGGGCACCATCGTCGAGCTGCCAGCCTACAAGCTGAGCGTCAGCCTGGGCATGGCCGGGGCCGGCAACATCAGCGTCAACCCCGCCGGGGCTGAGTTCGACCAGGGCACGCCCGTGACGCTCACCGCCACCGAGAACTTCGGCTACCACTTCCAGGGATGGGCCGACAAGGACGGCAACATCGTCACCACCGACAATCCCTACTCCTTCAACATCAGCGCCGACACCGACCTGCAGGCCATCTACAGCCAGAAGGCCGTCTACGCCATGAACCTCACCCTCACCAACGGCGCACGCCACAACCTCGTGCAGGTGCAGCCCGAGGGGCAGCTCGTCGACGGCGTGCACCACTACGAGGAGGGCACCGAGGTGAAGCTCACCGCCGTGAACAACAAGATTCTCACCTTCGTGGGATGGGAGGACAACACCACCGCCGCCGAGCGCACCATCACCATCGACGGCGAGAAGGACGTCACGGCCAACTTCTCGGCCGCCGACTACATCGTGGCTTGGGACCTCTACGACGACCAGCCCGCCTCGGAGCGCGCCGCCGACTACAAGGCCGACAGCGAGAACGCCGGACTGCTCTCGCTGCACAACGAGGCCGGCACCACCACGTCGTGGCTCTCGCGAGGCAGCAACAACGGACAGGAGAACGGCAAGTACGCCGCACGCATCTGGAAGTATCTCACCGACCGCTACTTCTTCGAGATTTCCTTCTCCACCAAGGGCTACACCCACGTCAAGGTGAGCAACGCCCTGGGCAACAACTACAACTCCTACACCAACTACCTGGAGCAGGTGTCGCTCGACGGAAAGAACTACACCACCCTGGGCACCTTCACCCTGCCCAACCGCGGATGGAGCGACAACATGGAGTTCCAGCTGCCCGACTCGTGCTCGGAGCAGGACAAGGTGTACGTGCGCTGGTACCCCGTCTTCGACAGTCCGAAGGTGGGCGTGGAGTCTGACTACGACGGACTGGCCATCGCCGAAATCTTCGTCACGGCCGACGCCGGCGTGCACAACGACTCCATCGCGCCCAAGCTGGTGAGCTCGAATCCCGAGATGGGGGCCACCAACGTCACC
>CAZVWX010000247.1:0-3387 GCA_964631105.1 uncultured Prevotella sp.
TACAACGTGAGCATGATCAACAACGGCCAGGAGGCCGTGATGGGCATGGTTCAGCAGATTGCCGGCTCCAACGCCACGCAGATAGCGCGCGACGTGAAGGCCGCCCTGGCCGAGCAGGCCAAGTCGTTCCCCGCCGGCATGGAGTACACCATAGAGTATGACGTCACCGAGTTCCTCTTCGCCTCCATCGCCGAGGTGGTGCGCACACTCATCATCACGCTGCTGCTGGTGTTCCTCGTGGTCTACATCTTCCTGCAGGACTTCCGCTCCACGCTCATCCCCATGATAGCCGTGCCGGTGGCCCTGGTGGGCACGTTCCTCTTCCTCAACCTCTTCGGCTTCTCGCTCAACCTGCTCACGCTCTCGGCCTTGTTGCTGGCCATCGCCATTGTGGTGGACGACGCCATCGTGGTGGTGGAGGCCGTCCACGCCAAGCTCGACCAGGGCTACCAGAGCGCGCTGACGGCCTCCATCGACGCCATGAACGAAATCAGCGGCGCCATCATCTCCATCACGCTGGTCATGGCCTCGGTGTTCATCCCCGTGTCGTTTGTGGGCGGCACGTCGGGCACGTTCTACCGCGAGTTCGGCGTCACCATGGCCGTGTCCATCGTCATCTCCGCCATCAACGCCCTGACGCTCTCGCCGGCCCTCTGCGCCGTGTTCCTCAGGCCCAACACCGACAAGGGCGAGAAGAAGATGTCGTTCATCGACCGCTTCCACGCCGGCTTCAACCACACGTTCAACAAGGTGCAGACCAAATACCAGCGGGGCGTGGAGCGCCTCATCAACCACCGCATCGTGACGGGCGTCGCCGTCGTGGTGGGCGTCGTGGCGCTGGTCGTCACCATGGCCACCACCTCGACGGGCCTGGTGCCCGACGAGGACACCGGCACGCTCTTCGTCACCATGTCGGCCGCACCGGGCACCAGCCAGGAGCGCACGCAGCAGATTGCCGACCACATCGACAAGATGCTGGCCACAAACCCGGCCATCGACCGCCGCGAGGAAATCGTGGGCTACAACTTCATCGCCGGGCAGGGCTCCGACCAGGCCACGTTCATCATCAAGCTGAAATCGTTTGAGGAGCGCGAGCAGAAGAACATCTTCTCGCGCCTGTGGTCGGCCATCACCGGCGGCGGAGCCGAGCAGCTCTTCGTCAACCCCATGGAGGCCAACATGGTGCTGGGCATGATCTACAAGCAGACGGCCAGCATCAAGGACGCGCAGATTCTCGCCTTCGCACCGCCCATGATTCCGGGTTTCTCGGCCAACAACGGCGTGAACATGACCCTGCAGGACAAGACGGGCGGCGACCTGAACGCCTTCTTCAAGGTGACGCAGGACTATCTCGCCGCACTCAACAAGCGGCCGGAGATCATGAACGCCATGACCTCCTACAACCCCAACTACCCGCAGTACATGGTCTCGGTGGACGTGGCCAAGTGCGTGCAGGCCGGCACCACGCCGTCGAGCGTGCTCTCCGTGCTGCAGGGCTACTACGGCGGCCTCTACGCCTCCAACTACAACGCCTACGGCAAGCTCTTCCGCGTGATGATACAGGGCACGGTGGCCAGCCGCATGCGCAAGGAGGACCTGAGCAACATCTACGTGCGCCTGAGCAACGGCGAGATGGCTCCCGTCAACGAGTTCATCACGCTGAAGAAGGTCTACGGCCCGTCGAACATCGCCCGCTTCAACCTCTTCACCTCCATCAACCTGAACATCACGCCGAACACCAACGGAGGCTACTCCACGGGCGACGCGCTGAGGGCCTGCCAGGAGGTGGCCGCCGAGAACCTGCCTACGGGCTACGGCTACGAGTATTCGGGACTGACGCGCTCGGAGTCGGAGTCGAGCAACTCCACGACGATTATCTTCGTGCTATGCTTCATCTTCGTCTACCTGATTCTCTCGGCGCAGTATGAGTCGTACATCCTGCCGCTGTCGGTGCTGCTCTCCATACCCTTCGGTCTGGCTGGGGCCTTCCTCTTCACGCAGCTCTTCGGCCACCAGAACGACATCTACATGCAGATTGCCCTCATCATGCTCATCGGCCTGCTGGCCAAGAACGCCATCCTCATCGTGCAGTTCGCCCTGGAGCGCCGCCAGACGGGCATGGCCATCAAGTATGCCGCCATCCTGGGCGCCGCGGCCCGTCTGCGACCTATCCTGATGACGTCGCTCGCCATGGTCATCGGCCTGCTACCGCTGATGTTCGCCTCGGGTGTGGGCAAGAACGGCAACTCCACCATGGGCGCGGCCGCCGTGGGCGGCATGCTCATCGGAACGCTCTGCCAGATTTTCGTGGTGCCCTCGCTGTTCTGCATCTTCCAGTGGCTGCAGGAGAAGTTCACCCCGCTCCGGTTCGACGACGAGGAGAGCCCCGAGGCTGCCGCTGAACTGCAACAGTACGCGCACTCGGCCAAGCCGGAGAAATATCTCGACCAGTATAACAACTAATCGAAGCGTTCGGAAATGAAATTAAGAAATATCATCATCATGGGTCTTGCAGCCGTCTCGCTGACGAGCTGCAAGAGCCTCTATGGCAACTATGAACGCCCGGAGGTGAAGGCCGACGGCATCATACGCAACCCTGTAGGCGAGGGTGCCCTGGCCGAAAAGGACACCACCACCATCGGCAACCTGCCCTGGCGCGAGGTGTTCACCGACCCGAAATTGCAGACGCTGATAGAGAAAGCTCTGAAAAACAACCCCGACCTGCTCAACGCCGTGCTCAGCATCGACATGGCCGAGGCGCAGCTGAAGGCCGCCAGGCTGGCCTTTGTGCCGCAATTCACCTTCACGCCGCAGGGAACCATCACCCGCTTCAACAGCGAGACCACCAAGAGCTACTCGCTGCCGGTGAACGCAAGCTGGACGGTCGACCTCTTCGGCAACCTGCGCTCGTCGAAGAAGTCGGCGCAGATGGCACTGCTGCAGTCGCAGGACTACAAGGTGGCGGTGCAGACGCAGCTCGTGAGCAACATCGCCAACATGTACTTCACGCTGGAGATGCTCGACCGCCAGGTGGAGATAGTGAACGACATGGAGAAGCTCACCAAGGAGACGTGGGACATCATGCTGGTGCGCAAGGACGCCGTGTCGGGCGTGCGCTCCACGGCCGTGCAGAGCGCCGAGTCCAATTACTATAGCGTGCTGACGCAGAAGGCCGACCTGAAGCGCCAAATCCGCGAGACCGAGAACTCGCTGAGCCTGCTGCTGGGCGAGCCCGCACAGGGCATCGAGCGCGGCAAGCTGGGCGACCACTCCCTGCCCACCAACCTCTCTGCCGGCGTCGGCATCCAGCTGCTCCGCAACCGCGCCGACGTGCACGCCTACGAAATGGCCCTGGCGCAATGCTTCTATGGCGTGGAGACGGCGAGA
>CAZVWX010000248.1:0-3332 GCA_964631105.1 uncultured Prevotella sp.
GGTCGTAGATGTCGTCGGCCTCGCTCTTGTCGCCCAGGTCGCACGTGCCGTCGTGGTCGTTCAGGTATTGCAGGAGCACGTCGGCGAAGTTGTGCGTCTGCGCCTGCCCCGTGCGCTGCAGGGCCACGTCGATTTTCCCGTCGGCGCGCACCTGCGAGATGAAGCCCTTGGTGTGGTAGCCCGTGTGTACGGGGCGGAAGATTTGGTCGTCGTAGAGCAGTCCTGCGTACCGGTTGTCGACGATGACCTTGAAGCCCAGGTCGGTCTTCAGCCACACCAGCAGCTCCACCTCGTCGCCCGGCTTGTAGGGCGGACGGGGCGGCTCCTGCCCGCCGCGCCGTGCGCCGGCCAGGAACCGCTCCACCTTGGCCGAGGCCACGATGCGATAGCTGGCCTCGTCGATGTAGATGTAGACCACGTAGCGCGCCCCGACCCTCATGCGCTGCCGCTGCTCGCGGAAGGGGCAGAACAGGTTCTTGGTGACGCCCCAGTCCAGGAATGCCCCGTACTCGTTCACCCACGTGCACTCCAGGTAGGCGAACTCGCCCACCACGGCCTTGGGCTGCTCGGTGGTGGCCACGGGGCGCTCCTCCTGGTCCAGGTAGACGAACACCCGCACCTCGTCGCCGGGCCCCACGCCCTCGGGCACATACTTCTGCGGCATGAGGATGTCGCCCTCGCGCCCGCCCTCCAGATAGAGCCCGAACACCTCGCCGTAGCCTTCGCGCCGGGCCGGCTCCTTCACTTTCAGCGTGTTGTAGTCGCCGATTTTCACTTCGTTCATATTTCCTATAGTCTCTCGTAGTTCGTTTGTTGCCGTCAGTGCGCCTCATTCCGCGTCGGCTGCGTCCGTGTGCGTCTCCGTCGCCGCCACGTCCCCAGCCGCCGCGTCGGCCGCCGGGGCGTCGTTGCCGTCAACGATGAGCCCGTCCCTGAGGTGGATGGTGCGGTCGGTGAGGGCGGCCAGCGCCTCGTCGTGGGTCACGATGACGAAGGTCTGGCCCAGCTTGTCGCGCAGGTCGAAGAAGAGCTGGTGCAGCTCCTGCTTGTTCCTGCTGTCCAGGCTCCCCGACGGCTCGTCGGCCAGCACCACGGCCGGCTCGTTCACCAGGGCCCTGGCCACGGCCACGCGCTGCTTCTCGCCGCCCGACAGCTCGTTGGGCTTGTGGCGCGCGCGGTCGGCCAGCCCCATGAAGCCGAGCAGCCCGGTGGCCCGCTGGCGGGCGGCGTTGCGGCTGTCGCCCTTGATGAGTGCGGGAATCATCACGTTCTCCAGGGCCGTGAACTCCGGCAGGAGCTGGTGGAACTGGAACACGAAGCCGATGTGGCGGTTGCGGAAGTCGCTGAGCCTGGCGGCCGACAGGCCGCCCACGTCCACGCCGTCCACGCTCACCTGCCCGCTGTCGGGCCTGTCCAGCGTGCCCATGATTTGCAGCAGGGTGGTCTTGCCGGCCCCCGAGGGCCCCACGATGCTCACCACCTCGCCCTTGTCGATGTGCAAGTCGATGCCCTTGAGCACCTGCAGCTTGCCGAAACTTTTCTTGATGCCTTTTACGTCTATCATGGTTTCCTGTGTCTTGTTATTCGCTTTTGCCTTTGCCCAGGCCCCGCAGCCTGCGCAGGCGCCTGCCCGCCCATGTGCGGAGCGCCTCGTAGGCGCTGTGCTCCTCGGTGTGCTGCGGCACGGCGAAGGTCATCGACTCGTGCTGGTCGCCGAACTGGTCGGGGAAGATGATGATGAGGCTCGTGCCCGAGAAGTGGCGCGTGAGCTCCTCGGGCAGCCGGTCTTGCGCCGCCTTGTAGGACACGGTGCCCTTTCTGGCCGTGACCACCACGAAGAGGTGGTCGGCGGCGATGGAGGCCGCCAGGCGTGGCAGCCCGTCCCAGTGGGCCATCTCGGCGTAGGCCGCCCGCAGGCTCGGGTGACGGTTCTGCACGTATTCGCCAATCAGGGCCAGCGTGTCGCGCCGCCCGTGGAACTGTATGCGGCACTCCAGGTTGGCCGCCAGGCGGCTCAGCCGCTCCAGCCAGCGGTAGAACCCGGGCTCGAACTCGGCCCTCGACGGCACGGCCACCTGGATGCGCCGTATGGTGTTCAGGGGCTGCTTGATGCGGGCCATGATGATTTGCCGGTTGAGCCCGTTGAAGAGGCTCTGGTGGAACTCGCCCCAGAACTTGGGCGACACGTCGGGGTGCATGTGCATGCCGATGATGATCTCGCTGGCCTGGAACTCGTTGAAGGCGTGCTTGATGCCGTTGGCGATGTTGGCGGCGATGCGCACCTGTGTCTGCATCCGCACGTCGGCCGACGCCGCCAGCCTGACGCAGTGGTCCAGCAGCTGCCGACCCTGCTCCTGGTTGTACTTCATGTTGGCGTCGTCGTACACCACGTTCAGCGCCACCAGCCCGCGGTTGAGGCGCGGGTTGCGCATGAGCATGGCCAGCGTGACGAGGTTGTCGGCGTACTCGGGATAGCGCACGGGCACGAGAATCTTCTCGTCGTTGGCCTTCTTGTCGTCGTCGGCCCCGGGCAGCTGCTTGTCGCGCAGCACAATCTTGCGGGCCGACCAGTCGGTCACCACCGACGAGATGACGCACGTCACTAGAATCATGATGACGATGGCGTTGAGCATGTCGTTGCCCACGAGGGGGCGGCCGCCCTCCATCTGCAGCCCCATGCCCACCATCACCATGGCGATGGCTCCGGCGGCGTGGGCCGAGGTGAGGCCGAACATCATGTGCCCCGACGTCAGGGGCAGGCGGAACGCCACGCACGCGGCATAGGCGGCGAGGGCCTTGCCCAGCGTGCCCACGGCCACGATGAGCAGCACCACCCAGAGGATGTGGCCCCCGGCGAAGAGGAGGCGGATGTTGATGAGCATGCCCACGCCGATGAGGAAGTAGGGGATGAAGATGGCGTTGCCGATGAACTCGATGCGGTTCATCAGCGGCGACACGTGGGGGATGTAGCGGTTCAGGATGAGGCCCGCCAGGAAGGCGCCGAAGATGCCTTCCACCCCGGCCACCTCGGAGAGCGAGGCCGACATGAAGAGCACGGCCATGACGAAGATGAACTGCATCACCGCGTCGCTGTAGCGGCGCAGGAACCAGCGGCAGAGCCGGGGGATGAGCCACACCATGAGCGCGCAGTAGGCCCCGAACCGCAGGGCGAAGAGCAGCCAGAACACCGCCCCGGCGCCGCCGCGGTGGCTCGCCACGATGGCGGCCAGCAGCACCAGGGCCAGCAGCAGCGACACCATGCTCGACCCCACGCTGAGCGTCACGCTCGGCTTGCGCTGCAGGCCGTAGCGCGCCACGATGGGGTAGCTCAC
>CAZVWX010000249.1:0-3318 GCA_964631105.1 uncultured Prevotella sp.
ACTTGTTGTCAGGGGATGAGCAGGCTGGAGTCGCCATAGCTGAGGAACCGGAACCCGTGGGCGAGCGCATAGTCGTACACCTTGCGCCAGTCGCCGTGGAGGAAGGCGCTCACCAGCAGCAGGAGCGTGCTCTGCGGCTGGTGGAAGTTGGTTACCAGGGCCTTGACCACCTTGTACTCATAGCCCGGGGCGATGATGATTTGCGTAGAGGCATGCAGGGCCTCCAGTCCGTTGCGGTCGAGCCAGGCCAGGAGGGCGGCGATGGCTTCGGAGGGGCTGATGCCGTCGATGAGTCCGCCCCCGCGCCCCTCGTCGTAGGGTTCCCATTGCGCCACGTGCAGGTCGGCCTCCTCGGCCTCGGGATGGCGCAGCGCGTAGACACCCATATAGTAGAGGCTTTCGAGCGTGCGCACCGACGTGGTGCCCACGGCGATGGCCCGACACTGGTGACCGACGAGGCGCTGGAGCGTGTGGCGGTGCACCACGATGTATTCGGAATGCATCTCGTGGCCTTCGATTTCCTCGCTCTTCACGGGCTTGAAGGTGCCGGCGCCCACGTGGAGGGTCACCTCGTCGCGCGTGATGCCATGGCTGTCGAGGTCGGCGAGCACGGAGGGAGTGAAGTGAAGTCCTGCCGTAGGGGCAGCCACACTCCCCTTGATCTTGCTGTAGACGGTCTGGTAGGTGGTCTTGTCGCTTTCCTGCGCGGCCCGGTTCAGATAAGGGGGTATGGGCAGCTCACCCACGGCTTCGAGGATTTCCGAAAAGGTCACCTCGTCGGAGTCCCAATCGAAGTCGACCCAATAGTTTGTGCCACCCGAACGCGCCCCCCCGGTGCCGAAACGGAGGGTGGCCGCGAGCGTGAAGGCGTGCCCACCGATGGTGAACGCGCGGGTGAGCGCCCCCTCCTTCCACTTCTTCAGGTTGCCAATCATGCAAAGCCACGCGCAATGGCCGCGCGTGAGGAACATCCGCTCGTAGTCGGCGGGCAGGGCGGGCTCCATGAGGAACACCTCTATCAAGGCTCCCGTGGACTTGCGGAAGTGGATGCGGGCCTGTATGACGCGCGTGTTGTTGAACACCATCAGGGCGCCCGAGGGCAGATGGCGGGGCAGATGGCAGAACACGTCGTCGGTCACCAAGCCGTGCCGGTAGATCAGCAACTTGGAATGGTCGCGCTCGGGCAGGGGGAACTTGGCGATGCGGTCGTCGGGCAGGGGATAGTCGTAATCCTTTATTCTGATATGTCTTGTCTCCATTTCTCTTTTGTTCCAGGTTTCATGAAAGCGGGGGCCAGGCCATGGCGTAGATCATGGCGGCGGCCACCGTGCAGAGCAGCCCCACGAGCACGACATTGATGTCGTTGCAGTCGTAGCCCGTCAGGGTGTATTGGCTGCTGACGTAGCTGATGCGGGGCGACACGCGGTAGTAGAAGCGGCGGTAGAGCCGGTAGACGGCCACGCCCACCAGGGCTCCCCAAAGCCACCCCACGAGCACGTCGGAGGGATAGTGCACGCCGAGGTAGAGGCGCGACCAGCCGTTGAACAGCGACCAGGCCACGAGCGACCACGACAGCACGCGGCTGCGCACGAGCTGGGCCATGAACACGGCAATGGCCATGGTGTTGGCGGCATGAGCCGAGAAGAAGCTGTAGGAGCCCGCGTTGCGGTAGTTGCCCACCACATCGACGAGATATTTCATCTGCAGGTCCACCGTGGGGCGATGGCGGGCCACCAAGGGCTTGACGATGCCGTCGCACACACCGTCGGCGAGCAGCAGGCAGACCATCACGCCGCCCACGGCAAGGAGGATTTGGAGCATGGTCTCGTTGTTTTTCACCACGAGATAGAACAGCAGTACGTAGAGCGGAATCCAGGTGTAGCCCATCGTCAAGGCCAGCACCAGGCGGTCGAGGAAGGCGCTGTCGCTGCCATTGAGAAGGAGCAGGAGCTGCTGGTCGAAGTGAAGCCAAGCCGATGTGTCCATAGGCTAAATCTCCTCTATGGCGTTGGCGGGCACCCATCCCTCGCGTCCGTCGGCGAGCCTCACGCCACGCCATTGGCGCATGCTGCCGTCGGTGATGTCGACACGGGTGCCCTCGTGAATGACGAACTCCTCGCCGCCGCTCTTGGCCGGCGTCTTCCTGACGGTCACCGACGGGGCGGTGACGATGGCCCCCGTGCGATGCTCCACTGCATCCTTCTGCTGCCAGGCGAAGAGGTTGCAGAGCAGGAACACCACCAGCAGGAGCGCGGCTCCGAAGAAGCCCACCTTGCGCCAGGCCACCATGGGCGAGAAGAGATAGACCAGGAAGAGCACCAAGGCCACCATCAGTGCCACCATGCCGGCGCTGGCCCAGTGGTCCACACTGGTGAATCCCACCAGCCCCTTGTAGGCCGTGGCGAAGATGTTGTCGCTCTCGGGCATCAGCTTGTCTATCGTCTTGCCACGCGCCAGCCGCAGGTTGAAGCTGATGTCCTTGTCGCCGGGCGAGAGCAGGTGGGCCCGTTCGTAGGCCAGCACGGCCCGGGTGATGTTGTCGGTGCGGTAGTAGGCGTTGCCGAGGTTGTAGTAGAGCTCGGCCGAAGCTCCGCCCTTGAGCAGCTCCTCATAGTCCTTGATGGCCTGCTGGAAGTTGCCCTTGGCATACTCGTTGTCGGCGTTCTGCTTGGTGATGGCCTGTGCGGGCGCCGCCCCGGCCATGGCCAGCAGCAGCACGAGGATGGTGGCGGCGGGGCCATGGCGCCGCTTCTTGTTCGTCTTCATCACATCTTCTATCTCCATGATGGCGGTCATGGCGCGCTCGAAGGTGCGGCTCATGTTGCCCTTCTCGTCGCCGGGGGCATACCGCTCAAACTCGCATTCGTCCAAGGCCGCGACAAACTTGCCGATGGTTTTCGCGTCGACGTGGCGCCGGCCCAGCTCCTCTTGGATGTTCTCGCGCGAGAGGCTCACCACGGGCATGTTCAGCTTGTCGCCCACATAGCCCCAAAGGGCGCGCATCACCTCGTCGTAGAACTCGCCGGCACGCCCCTTCAGCATGAGCTGGTTGGCCTTCTTCAGCCGCCGTGTGGCCACCTTGTTGGCCTTGTTGGAGCGCAGGCGCACCACGTCGGCCCGCTCCACGGCGCGCCGCCGGAACACCACGATGAGGGCGGCGAAGACGGCCAGCAGGATGGAGAGCGTGACCCAGTAGGCCGCGCTGCCGAAGAAGAAGTCGCCGGCCTGCCGTGCGTCCGCCTTGCCGGTCTTCAGCGGGCGGATGTCCTCGCTGGTCCGGGCGTCGTAACTCTCGCCCGGGGTGCCGTCGCCCTTGTC
>CAZVWX010000250.1:0-3317 GCA_964631105.1 uncultured Prevotella sp.
CCATGTAGTCGCCCTCGCTGATGATGATGGCGTTCTCCTGGCTGAGCTGGTTCAGGTTGGCGAAGGTGGGGCCGAACATCGGGTGCGTGCTGACGTAGGGGTGGCCGCACTGCTCGTAGTAGTCCTTCAGCCCGGTCTTCACGCTGGCAATGTCGCTCACGATGCAGTCGGCGGGCAGGCAGGGCATCACCTCCTTGAAGGCCGGGAGGGTGTATTTCACGGTGACGGCGTTGATGAGGAGCTCGGGCTTGAAGTCCTTCACCTCGTCGAGCGTCTGGAAGCGCAGGCAGTTGTAGGTGAAGCGCAGGCGCTTGGGGTCGGTCTCGTAGACGGCCACCTCGTGGTCGAAGGAGAGGCAGTCGATGAAGAAGGAGCCCATCTTTCCGGCTCCCATCACTAGGATTCTCATGGCTTCGCGGGTGTGTTTATTCGTTGACGATTTGCAGCTGCTGGCGGACGCTCTCCTCGTGGATGAGCTCGAACACGTGGCCGGCGAACTCCGGGCTCATGCCGCAGAGGCTGGCCTGTGCGCCGCGCTTCTCCAGGATTTCGTTGTAGCGGTTGGCCTGCAGCACGGTCATGTTGTGCTCCTTCTTGTAGGTGCCTATCTCGCGGCATATGCGGAAGCGCTTGGCGAGAAGGTCCATCAGGTTGTTGTCGAGCTCGTCGATTTGCTGGCGCAGGTGGCGTATGCTCTCCGTGGTGGTGTGCTCGCTGCGCACGACGAGGAGCGAGAGGATGTAGTCGAGTATGTCGGGCGTCACCTGCTGCTTGGCGTCGCTCCAGGCCTCGTCGGGATTGCAGTGGCTCTCCACGATGAGCCCGTCGAAGCCCAGGTCCATGGCCTGCTGGCAGAGGGGCGCGATGAGGTCGCGGCGGCCGCCGATGTGGCTCGGGTCGCAGATGATGGGCAGGTTGGGTATGCGGCGGTGCAGCTCGATGGGAATCTGCCACATGGGCAGGTTGCGGTAGATCTTTTTGTCGTAGCTGGAGAAGCCCCGGTGGATGGCGGCCATGCGCTTGACACCGGCCTGGTTGATGCGCTCCATGGCGCCAATCCAGAGCTCCAGGTCGGGGTTGACGGGGTTTTTCACGAACACGGGCTTGTCGTAGCCCTTCAGGCTGTCGGCCAGGGCCTGCATGGCGAAGGGGTTGGCCGACGTGCGCGCGCCAATCCAGAGGATGTCGATGCCGTACTTCTCGCAGAGCTCCACGTGCTCGGGCGTGGCCACCTCGGTGGCGGTGAGCATGCCGGTCTCCTCCCTCACCTCCTTCATCCAGGGCAGGGCCGCCTCGCCGTTGCCCTCGAAGCCGCCGGGCTTGGTGCGCGGCTTCCACACGCCGGCGCGGAACATGTGGCAGCCCAGTGCGGCCAGCTGGCGTGCGGTGGTCATGACTTGCTCCTCGGTCTCGGCCGAACAGGGGCCTGCAATCACGATGGGGCGTTCGTTGTCGCTCGGAAGGTTCAATGGTTCAAGTTCTAGTTCCATATGCTGTTGTTGTTTGGTGTTTTCTTTCCTGTTTCGTATGGTGGGGCGGCGGCGGGCGCGTCAGTCGCCGAACACGGCGCGGATGCGCCGCAGGGCCTCGGCGATTTGCCCGTCCTTGGCGCAGAGGCTCACGCGCACGTAGCGGCGCCCGTTGCTTCCGAAGATGAAGCCCGGCGTGATGAACACGCGTGCCTCGTGGAGGACGCGCTCGGTGAGCTCCTCCACGTCGCCGTAGCGGTCGGGGATGCGCCCCCAGAGGAACATGCCCACCTGGGCGGGGTCGTAGGTGCAGCCCAAGGCCGTGAGCACCTGCTCGGCCAGGCGGCGCCGCCGGCGGTACACCTCGATGTTGTTCTCGCGGTGCCACTCGGGGGTGTTGGTGTCGTAGGCCTCGGCGGCGGCGAGCTGTATGCCCCGGAACGTACCGTTCTCGATGTTGCTCTGCACCTTGAACATCCAGCTGATGTATTGCGGGTTGGAGGCCATCATGGCCACGCGCCACCCGGGCATGTTGTGGCTCTTCGACATGGAGTTGAGCTCGATGCAGCAGTCCTTGGCTCCCTCCACCTGCAGCAGGCTCCGCGGGTGCTCGTTCAGGATGAGCGAATAGGGGTTGTCGTTGACCACGAGTATCTGGTGGCGGCGGGCGAAGTCGACCAGCCGCTCCAGGGTCTCCGGGCGCGCGTCGCCACCCGTGGGCATGTTGGGATAGTTGGCCCAGAGCACCTTCACCCGGCTCAGGTCCATGCGCTCCAGCTGGTCGAAGTCGGGCTGCCAGCCGCCGCGCTCGAGCAGGTCGTAATAGACGATGCGCGTGCCGAAGATTTTGTTGACGGCCGTGTAGGTGGGGTAGCCGGGGTTGGGGATGAGCACCTCGTCGCCGGGGTTGCAGAAGGCCAGGGTGACATACATGATGCCCTCCTTGGAGCCGATGATGGGCTGCACCTCGGTCATGGGGTCGAGCTCAACGCCGTAGGTGCGCCGGTAGAACCGGGCCATGGCCTGCCGGAGCTCGGGCAGGCCCGCCGTGGGCTGGTAGCCGTGGGCGGCGGGGTCGCGGGCCACCTGGCAGAGCTTCTCGATGGTGGCCGCCGAGGGAGGCATGTCGGGGCTGCCGATGGCAAGCGAGATGATGTCGTTGCCCTCGGCGTTGAGCCGCGCCACCTCCTTGAGCTTGCGGCTGAAGTAGTATTCCTGGATGTCGTTGATGCGTTGTGCGGGTTGTATCATGGCTGTGTTTCCTTCCTGTTCTTGATGGTTTCGGTTCATGCTGCCGGGCGCCTAGGGCTGCGCCGCCTGGTATTCGCCCAGAATCTTGATGTTGCTCACCAGGGGCGTGATGGCGTCGATGGACTGGCGGTAGCGGGTGAGGTTGTCGAAGGTGACGTCGACATAGAACATGTATTCCCACTCGCGGCCGATGATGGGGAGCGACTGTATCTTGGTGAGGTTGATGTCGTAGAAGCTCAGAATGGTGAGCACCTTGCTCAGGCTGCCCTCGGCATGGGGGAGCGAGAAGACGAGGCTGGCCTTGTCGCACCGCTCCACGGGGCGCAGGAGGGCGGCCTTGTGCGGGTCGCAGACCACGAGGAAGCGGGTGTAGTTGTGCTTGTTGTCGTGGATGTCGTCCTGGAGTACCTTCATGCCGTAGAGGCCGGCGGCATAGGACGAGCAGATGGCGGCCCAGCCGTGGTTGTGGTGGCGGGCGATGTAGGCCGCGCTCCCGGCGGTGTCGTCGGCCTCGACGGCCTTCAGCTCGGGGTGGGCGGCGAGGAACTGCCGGCACTGCATCAGCGCCACGGGGTGGGAGTGCACCTCGCACAGGTC
>CAZVWX010000251.1:0-3294 GCA_964631105.1 uncultured Prevotella sp.
GCGCCACGTGGCGTGAGGCAGGCGCCCGCTTGTACAGGGCCGTGTTACGGGGGAGAGCAAGAGAGGGGGGAGGCAGTCTTCTTCAAACGCGCCGAAAAAAATCGGAGGGTGAAAGTCGCCGTTTTCGAAAAAAAAGCGTACCTTTGCACCGGATTTCCCGCAAAGGGATATAACGAGTGGTGTCCAGGCCGCGCAGGCTGGGAGCACGTAAGTCCGGTTATGAACGATGGGGAGGCCGTTTCTAACAAGTTCATAACAAAAAGGAAAAAGAAACCATGCCTCAAGTATCGAAAAAGGTGACGTCGACGATACTCTCGATGTCGCTGCTCACCGTCATGGCGGGTGCGGCCATAGCCCCCGCCCTGGGTGTGATGAAGCAACACTTTGCGGGCGAGCCCCAGCTGCTGGTGCAGTTCATCGTCAGCATCCCCGCCCTGTTCATCATCATCACCAACCTGTTCTTCCTCCTCATCAGCCGCCATTTCACGACCCGGACCATCGCTCTGGGCGGCCTCGTGCTCTACGTGGCCTCCGGGGCCGGGTGCTTCCTGGCCTCCGGCATAGGCGTGCTGCTCGTCCTCAGGGCCTTGCTGGGTGTGAGTGTGGGACTGGTGATGCCCCTGTCGACGGGGCTGCTGGCCATGTACTATCCCCCCGAGGCCCAGGCCCGCCTCATGGGCCTTTCGGCGGCGATGAACCAGATGGGCGGCGTGGTGGCCACGCTGCTGGCCGGGCTGCTGGCCACGCTGGCGTGGAACTACGCCTTCCTGGTCTACCTGCTGGGGCTGCTGGCCGTGGTGCTGGTGGCCCTCTACCTGCCCGGCGACAGGCTCGGGTCGAGCAACAAGCGCGGCAAGGCCTTCGAGCCCCGCCAGCTGCTGAAGTTCCACCCCTCGGTGGTGGGGATGCTCCTGCTGATGACAATCTTCTTCATCTTCCCCACCAACTTCGCCATCACCGCCCACGAGCAGACCGGGCTGTCGGCGCGCGCCATCACCATCATCATGGTGGGGCTCGACGTGGTGGCCTTCGTCGCCGGCGTGCTCTTCGGGCGGATGATGCACGCCTTCCGCCGCGGACTGAAGTACTTCGCCCCGGCGTTCTTCTTCTTGGGCTACCTGTCGTTCACACTGGCCGGGAGCACGGCGCTGCTCGTCGTGGGCTCGGTGCTTGCCGGCGTCGCCAACGGGGTGGGGGTGCCCTATCTGAACACCATCGCCTCGATCAAGGGCGGGCGCAACTCGGCCACGACGGTGATGCCCCTGCTCTCGGCCGCCCTCTACCTGGGCCAGTTTGTCTCGCCCATCGTCGTCACCCCCCTGTCGCGCGCCCTCTTCGGCGACGATGTGGCCGGGCCCTACATGGTGGGCATGCTGCTTTGCCTGGCCTTCGGCTGGCAGGTGTGGTCGACGCGGCATTTCCAGAGCCTGCCACCCGAGGAGAAACCCACTGGCCACCAGTAGCTTGCGATGGCTCCGGGCAGCGGCGAAATGTTAAAAACCAGCAAAATCGGGTGTTTCCTTGCAGGTTTGAATCTTTTGTGCTAACTTTGCAGAAAGAAAACCTCAACAACGCACAATCAGCAAAACCATGAAACGGAGCCTGACCCTCATCATCATCGTGACCACCCTGTCGGTATATGGACAGCTTGCCCATGCGGCGAGCCAGTGGATTGACGTGACGTCGCAATACATCGCGAATCCCGACTTTTCCGGCAACAGCAACCAGGGGTGGACCTACGAGAGCGACGCCTCGTCGCAGGCCGTGCGCTGCGAGGCCATGGAGTTTTGGAACGGCACGTTCGACATCCACCAGACTCTGAGCCGGCTCCCGGCAGGCCACTACCGGCTGAGCGTCAGCTCGTTCTACCGCACCCAGGACAACGACGCCGCCTACGCCGCCTACACCTCCGGGACGGAGACGATTCCCGCCGTGGCCTATGCCGGGGCGCACGAGCAGCGGCTGGCGAGCGTCTACAGCTGGTCGTCGGCCAGCAACTTCGCCAGCGGCACCTGGTCGCCCTGGTGGGCGAGGCCCCGCGCCTACTACCCCAACACCATGGAGAGCGCCACGGCCGCCTTCGGGCAGGGGGCCTATGTGAACACGCTGGAGTTCGACCACGACGGCGGCGACATCAGCATCGGCCTGCGCAACGAGACATTCGTGGCAAGCAACTGGTGCATCTTCGACAACTTCAAGCTGGAATACTACGGCGAGGTGGTGCCGGTGAGCGCGGTGAGCATCGCGCCGCTGGCGGGTGCGCTCGTCGTGGGCGAGACGGCGCAACTGCAGGCCACCATCACCCCGGCCGACGCCACTTTCACCACCCTGGCCTGGGCCACCGGCGACGCCAGCGTGGCCACGGTGGACGCCGGCGGCAACCTCGTGGCCACCGGCCCGGGGCAGACCACCATCACGGCCACGGCCACCGACGGCTCGGGCGCGCAGGCGGCGGTGACGGTGACGGTGGAGCACAACGCGGCCACGGCGGGCTCGCTCGTCATCAACGAGATCATGGCGGCCAATGTGGACCAGTTCATCTCGCCGGCATGCAACTTCGACGGATGGATGGAGGTCTACAACCCCACAGCGAAGAGCGTGGAGCTCGCCGGGCTCTACCTGAGCGACGACGATGCCAACCTGCAGCAGTGGCGCACGCCGGCCACCATGGGCGTGGCGCCGGCCCACGGCTTCGCCACCATCTGGTTCGACAGCAACGCGCTCAACGGCAACCAGGCTCCCTTCAAGCTCGACATGGACGGCGGCACCATCATCGTGAGCAACGCCGACGGCGAAATCCTGGCCCGGCAGACCTATCCCGAGGCCATGGAGCGCGTGAGCTACGCCCGCACCACCGACGGCGGCACGCAATGGCAGCTGACCGACACGCCCACGCCCGCGGCCCCGAACGCGGGGGCCTCCTACGCCGCCAGCCAGCTCGACGCACCCGTGGTGGACCAGGGCTCGTGCCTCTTCACCGGCCAGCTGGCCGTGAAGGTGACCATCCCCCAGGGCGCCACCCTGCGCTACACCACCGACGGCACGCTGCCCACGCTGGCTCATGGCGCGACCTCGGCCACGGGCGAGTTCTCCGTCGCCGCAACCACCAACTTCCGGTTCCGCCTCTTCCAAAGCGGACGGCTGGCCAGCCCGACGACGACACGCTCCTACATCCTCAAGGACAAGGACTACAACCTGCCGGTGGTGAGCGTGGTGAGCGACCCCGACTTCCTCTACAACGACACCATCGGCGTGTATGTGAAGGGCGTCAACGGCCGGCCGGGCAACGGCTCG
>CAZVWX010000252.1:0-3267 GCA_964631105.1 uncultured Prevotella sp.
GCGGCTTCCGCGCACTCCCACGCAGGCCCCCACGGGGTCGATGCGGTCGTCGTAGCTCTCCACGGCCACCTTGGCCCGCTCGCCGGGCATGCGGGCCACGCGCTTGATGGCGATGAGCCCGTCGGCGATTTCGGGCACCTCGGCCTCGAGCAGCCGCTCCAGGAACACCGGGCTGGTGCGGCTGAGGATGATTTTCGGGTTGTTGTTCTCGTTGTCCACCCGTGCGATGACGGCCCTCACCGTCTCGCCCTTGCGGTACTGGTCGCCGGGAATCTGCTCCGCCTTGGGCAGGATGAGCTCGTTGTTCTCGTCGTCGACGATGAGCACCTCGCGCTTCCACACCTGGTAGACCTCGCCCGAGATGACCTCGCCCACGCGGTCCTTGTACTTGTTATACAAGGTGTCGTGCTCGAGCTCGAGGATTTTCGAGGCCAGCGTCTGCCGCAGGTTCAGGATGGCGCGCCTGCCGAACTTGGCGAAGTCGACCACCTCGCTCACATCCTCGCCCACCTCGTAGTCGGGCTCTATCTTCCGGGCGTCGGTGAGCGAGATTTCCTTGTTCTCGTCGGTCACCTCGCCGTCGGCCACGACCACGCGGTTGCGGTAGATTTCGAAGTCGCCCTTGTCGGGGTTCACGATGACATCGAAGTTCTCGTCGCTGCCGAAGATCTTGGCCAGCACGTTGCGGAAGCTCTCTTCCAGGACGCTCACCAGCGTGGTGCGGTCGATGTTCTTGGTCTCCTTGAACTCCTTGAACGTATCGATCATGCTCTGCGTCTGCACTTCGTTCTTTTTTGCTGCCATAGCTTTATTTGAAACTGATTACGTATTTTGTATATTTCACTTCACTCATCCTGTACTCGTGGTCCACGTCCATCCTCACGGGGCGCTTGCGGCCCTCCACGCGCACGCGCTCGCTGACGCTGACCACGAACGTGTCGTCGCCGACGCTCTTCAGCACGCCCTCGACGCGCCGGCCCTCGCCGTCGAGCACCTCGACGCGCTGGCCGATGTTGTTCACATACTGCTGGCGCACCTTGAAGGGCTGCCCCAGGCCCGCCGAGCCCACTTCGAGCTCGTAGTCCTCCTCGTCGCGGCTGAGGTGCTCCTCGATGAAGCGGCTCAAGTCCTCGCAGTCGTTGATCCACACCCCGTCGGCATGGTCGATTTCCACCACGATCTTGTCATCCTCGCTCACCTCCACGTCCACCAGGAAATAGTCTTTCTCCCGGTGGGCCTGCAGCCACTGCTCTGCAAGTTCCCTTACGACTTGTCTGTCAATCATATATACTCATTTAAAATAAAATGAGGAACTCGTTCCGAGCCCCTCATTCCACTGAACGCTGCAAAATTAACAATAATTTTGCTCATACACAAACTTTTCGCTTATTTTTTCTCCGGAAGTAGCAATTTCTTGTATTCCGCGGTGTTGCTGAGGAGCTCCACGGCCTTGGCCATCTGCTTGTCGTGGCGCAGCGAGTGCTGTATGGCGCCGGCCTGGTAGTAGTAGGCCGTCACCAGGTCGTTCTCGATGATTTGCTTCAGCGTGGCCTTGTTGAAGTCCAGGTCCTTGGCCACATTGTGCTGCAGCTTCCTCTGCAGGGCGTCGAACTCCTCGCGGGCGTCGTCGTAGTAGCCCTCCACCTTGGCCAGCTTCACCAGGTCCTTGAGATACTTCTCCGTCTCGCGGTCGTACTGGAAGTTGGCCGCCAGCACACGGCGCTTGAACTCGTCGTAGTCGGCGTCGGAGAGCTCGAACTTGTCGGGCGTGGCTATCGTGGGATGGCGGTTGATGTAGTCCACCTCGAAGTTCAGCAGCACCTCGTCGCTGTCGCGCGCCCCGGCCAGGTAGTAGGCGATGTTGGGCAGCGTGTCCGGGCGCACCTCCACGTCGGGCTTGACGCCGCCGCCGTCGCGCACCTCGCGCCCGCTGCGGGTGTAGAACACGTGGGTGAGCGAGTCGGGCACGCTCTCGGTGGAGCCGCCGTTGGCGTGCCGGTAGTTCACGGCCTGCACGCACCGCCCGCTGGGGATGTAGTACTTGGCCGTGGTGAGCTTCATCCGCCCGTTGTACTGCAGGTCCATCGGCATCTGCACCAGCCCCTTGCCGTAGGTGCGCGTGCCCACCACCACGGCGCGGTCCAGGTCTTGCAGGCTCCCGCAGGTCACCTCGCTCGAGCTCGCCGTGCTGCCGTTGACGAGCACCACGATGGGCATCACCGTGTCGATGGGCTCCACGGTGGTCTTGTAGTCGTGGTTGGCGCGCCGCAGCTTCCCCTTCGTCTGCACGAGGGTGATGCCCCTGGGCACGAACATGTTCACGATGTTCACGGCCTCCTGCAGCGACCCGCCGCCGTTGCCCCTGAGGTCGAGCACGAGCGACCGCGCCCCGCGCCGCTTCAGGTCGATGAAGGCGCGCCGCATGTCGCGCGAGCACTGGTCGGTGAACGAGTTCAGGTTCAGGTAGCCGATGCTGTCGCCGTAGATGCCGTAGTAGGGCAGGAAGGGCATCTGCACGGTCTGGCGCGTCAGCTTCATCTTCATCGTCTTGCCCGCGCCGGGGCGCTTGATTTTCAGGATGAACGACGTGCCCGGCTCGCCCCGCAGGTGGCTGCTCACAAACGACACGTCCTTGTCGGTCATCGTCGTGTCGTCGACGCTCAGGATGATGTCGCCCTTCCGCAGCCCGGCCTTGGCCGCCGGCATGTCGGCGTAGGGCTCGTCGATCACCACGCGCTGCAGCTGCTGGTTGTAGCGGATGCGCGAGCCGATGCCCGCATACTTCCCCGTGAGCATCTCGTTCAGGCTCTTCACATCGTCCTCGGGGTAGTACTCCGTGTAGGGGTCCAGGCTCTGCAGCATGGCGTCGATGCCGTAGCCCACCACCTCGTCGGCGTCGAGCGTGTCGACATACATCATGTCGAGGTTCTTGTAGATTTCCGAGAACACCTGCAGGTTCTTGGCCACCTTGAAGTCGTGGTCCGTGTCGGGCTGCGCCGCGACGGGCGTCGCGGCCAGGAGCAGCAGCATGACGATGAGATTCTTCATTCCGTTCAGTTATCGTTTGATTCTGCAAAAGTAATATAATATGGTGGCAAACGGGCATGAAAGGCCGAAAAATTTATGAATTTTAGCTTCCATATGAAATTTTTCGGGAAAAAGTTTGGTGGATTCGCGGAAAGTCGCTACCTTTGCACCGCAATCGGGGACAAAGCGTGCCCGTTGCTGGGAAAATGCTTCAATAGCTCAGTTGGTTAGAGCACCTGA
>CAZVWX010000253.1:0-3262 GCA_964631105.1 uncultured Prevotella sp.
GATTCCTACGGGCGAAATCCGGAAGGTGGAGGGAACGCCCTTCGACTTCCGCAAGCCCACGGCCATCGGCGACCGCATCAATGACACCAGCAACGAGCAAATCAAGAACGGCTCGGGCTACGACCACAACTACGTGCTGAACAAGAAGGAGGAGGGCGAGCTGAGCTTCGCCGCACGCCTCGTGGAGCCCGTGAGCGGGCGCACCATGGAGGTGTACACCACCGAGCCCGGCCTGCAGCTCTACACGGGCAACTTCCTGGCCGGCATCAAGGGGCAGTTCGGGGCCACGTTCCCCCGCCGCTCGGCAGTCTGCCTGGAGGCACAGCACTTCCCCGACACGCCCAACCATCCCTACTTCCCGTCGGTGGAACTGAAACCCGGGGAAACCTACACACAGAAGACCATCTACAAATTTGGCGTTGCCGAGTAATGGCAAGCCCCATACCCCTCCTTGCAGTGGCGAGGAGGGGAATGTTTGTTCCTGCATCAGAGAAATAACCTAGAAATACTTTTAAACCAATGGATCAACTTCAGAAAAAGCCGAACTATACGTTTGCACTCATCGTGGTGTTCATCGTGTGCTTCCTTATCGGATTCATCACGACGATGAACAACTCCATGATTACGTTCTGCTCGAAAGCTTTCAACCTCACGGCTCAACAGGGGCAGTACGTCAACTCTGCCTTCTATGGAGCCTACCTGCTCAGCATACCCTTTGCCATGCTGATGAGCAAGATTGGCTACAAGGGCACGCTCATTCTCGGACTGGCAGTTGCCGGCGTGGGCTTTGTCGTCAACTCGTTCGGCATCTCCGCGGCCATCGCCGCCGGCGTGGATGTCTATGCGGTGTTCCTCTCCTGCATGTGCCTCGTGGCCTGTGGTGTGGTGATGCTGCAAAACGTGGCCAACCCGTATGTGATGGTGCTCGGCTCGCCCGAGCGCGGCGCTTTCCGCATGACGCTGAGCCAGGCGCTGAACTCGGTGGCCACCACGCTGGCGCCGCTGTTCGTCACCTATATTATTATTGCCGGCCAGTCGCCCACACCCGCTGCAGTGCCCGGCCCCTTCCTGGGCTTGGGCATCTTCACGCTTGTCATTGCCTTGGTTCTTGTGTTCCTGAAGCTCCCGAAGATTGACGAGGGCAAGCAGGCCGAGGAGGCCGGCGAGCACCATGAGTACAAGAGCAGTGTGTTCAAGTACCCGCATGTATGGCTTGGAGCCCTGGGCATCTTCATGTATATGGGTGTCGAGATTGGTGTTCCCTCGATGTTGCCCTACAAGTTCCGCGACTTGCTGGGCGCTGGAAGCGATTATGCCGCTATCGCCACATCCTTCCTCGCCTTCTACTGGGGCGGCATGATGGTGGGACGGTTTGTGGGAGCCGCCATCTTGGCCAAGTTCCAGCCGCGCAAGGTGCTCACCACTTGCCTCTTCCTTGGAGCCTTCTGCATCCTGCTGTCGATATTCCTGCCGGGCATGGTGGGCATTTGGTGCATGATAGCCGCCGGACTCTTCCACTCGGTGATGTGGCCGTTGATTTTCAACTTGGGCTTGCAGGAGCTCGGCCCCCACACCAAGGCCGCCACGGGCGTCATCAACACGGGCGTCATCGGCGCAGCCATCCTCATGCCGTTGATGGGCCGTATCGTTGATGCCACAAGCGTCGTCTTCGCCAGCTGCTGCCTCTTCATCTTCTATGCCTACATCATCTGGTTCTGCAACTCTGGCAGCAAGATTGGATTGAAGAAAAAGTAAACGCTTTTAGGAAAGAGCAAACAGAATAACTAAAAAAATATAGAAAGAATGGATATTGAGAAAGTAAGAAGCCGCTTCATCAAGCACTTCGACGGCAAGACGGGCAACATCTACATGGCTCCGGGCCGCATCAACCTCATCGGCGAGCACACCGACTATAATGGAGGATTCGTCTTCCCCGGCGCCGTGGACAAGGGCATCATGGCCGAGGTGCGCCCCAATGGCCTTGAAACCATCATCCTTTATTCCATCGACCTGAAGGACAAGGTGGAGTTCAAGGTTGACGACCCGCAGGGACCCAAGGCCACGTGGGCACGCTACATCTATGGCATCGTGCGCGAGATGCAGGCGCTGGGCATCCCCGTGAAGGGATTCAACGCAGCTTTCTATGGCGACGTGCCCCTGGGAGCCGGCATGAGCTCGTCGGCCGCACTGGAGAGCTGCTTCGCCTGTGCGCTGAACGACCTCTTCGGCGACAACAAGGTGTCGAAGTGGGACATGGTGCTCGCCGGGCAGGCCACCGAGCATAAGTACATCGGCGTGAACTGTGGCATCATGGACCAGTTCGCTTCCGTTTTCGGCAAGGAGGGCAAGCTGATGCGCCTCGACTGCCGGAGCCGCGAGTTCGAGTATTTCCCCTTCAATCCGCAGGGCTACAAGCTCGTGCTGGTCAACTCGAAGGTGAAGCACGAGCTGGTGGGGTCGCCTTACAACGACCGCCGCCAGAGCTGCGAGAATGTCGTCGCCGCACTGGGCAAGCACTTCCCCGACAAGAAGTTCGAGACCCTGCGCGATGCCGACTGGGACGAGCTGGAGGCCGTGAAGCCCGAGGTGAGCCAGGAGGACTACACCCGTGCACACTTCGTCTTGGGCGAGGTGGACCGCGTGCTGGCTGTGAGCGATGCCTTGGAGAAGGGCGACTACGAGACCGTGGGGCAGAAGATGTACGAGACGCACTACGGCTTGAGCAAGGAGTACGAGGTGAGCTGCGAGGAGCTTGACTTCCTGAACGACCTGGCCAAGGAGGACGGTGTCACGGGCAGCCGCATCATGGGCGGTGGCTTCGGTGGTTGCACCATCAACCTGGTGAAGGATGAGCTGTACGACAAGTTCATTGCCGACGCCAAGGAGAAGTTCAACGCCAAGTATGGGCACGAGCCCGAGGTGTACCCTGTGATTATCTCCGACGGCGCACGCAAGATTTGCTGACGACGGCGCATGGCCGGCGAAAAGGCTTGACACCGCCGGCCATGGATTCCCGTTTGGGCCGAATGAGGCTCCAACTCGGGCGTTCAGAGACCCTCATTCGGGCCAGGCGAGGCGATTGTCTGGCCTAAGCAGAACCCTCTGAAAGGCCGTCTGCCATTCCTTTGACAGTCAAGACGGTATTCAGTCCGGCCGAAGAGGCGTGGATGAGGTATGGAGGAGACATGGAGGTGGCTTGTTGCGGAAATCTCTTTACACTCCGGATGAAGCTTCCGCCCTCTCCGTGTCGTAACCATCATGC
>CAZVWX010000254.1:0-3250 GCA_964631105.1 uncultured Prevotella sp.
AGCTAGAAGCAGCAGATTTACAGTCTGCCCCATTTGGCCACTCTGGAAACTACCCGGCTGCGTGATTGTGGGTGCAAAATTACGAATAATTTCTGAACCGGCAAAACAAATCCGGGAGAAAAATAGATTCCGCGAGGGTTGTCACGTGGGGTGTGTGAAACGCCCTGCCGGGCGTTGCGGGCCGGCACAAGGCGCGGCCCCTGCCGTGGGCCGGACGGCGGCGCCGTCAGCTGCATAATAGAAAAAGATAAAAACCAATAACCAACCGAAAGAGAAGTGATGAAAACCTTTAGAAACTTGCTGGCCTTCGTGGCCGCACTCGTGGCCGTGCCGGCCTTCCCCCAGGCCGGACAATTGTGGTACCGGCACCCCGCGCAGGTGTGGACCGACGCCCTGCCGGTGGGCAACGGGCGGCTCGGGGCCATGGTCTTCGGCCTGCCAGCCACCGAGCGCATACAGCTGAACGAAGAGACCATCTGGGCCGGACAGCCCAACACCAACGCCAACGCCGACGCGCTGAAGGCCATTCCCGAGATACAGCGGCTGGTCTTCGACCACCAGTATGCCGAGGCCGAGGCGCTCATCAGGAAGAGTGTCATCTCAAGCACCAACCAGGGCATGTGCTACGAGCCCTTCGGCGACGTGTACATCAGCACGCCAGGCATCACCGGCTGCACCGCCTACCGCCGCTCGCTCAGCCTCGACTCCGCCGTGGCCACCACCACCTTCAGCCACGACGGCGTGGACTACTGCCGGCAGGTGGTGGCCTCGCTGGCCGACGACGTGGTGATGGTGCGCCTCACCGCCAGCCGCCCGGGCTGCGTCAGCTTCACCGCCAGCTACGCCACGCCGCAGGCCGACCCGGGCATATACTCGGAGGGCGGCGAGGCCGTGATGCGGGGCGTCGGCGGAACGCACGAGCGCTGCAAGGGCCTGGTGAGGTATATGGGGCGCATGGCCGTGAAGACCAGCGGCGGCACGTCGGCCTCGCGCGACGGGCAGATTGTGGTGAGCGGGGCCGACGAGGCCGTGCTCTACATCGCCATCGCCACCAACTTCAACCGCTACGACGACCTCTCGGCCGACGAGGCGCAACGCTCCAGCCAGGCGCTGCGCAAGGCCATGGCGCGGCCCTGGGCAGAGGCGCTGGCCGACCATGTGGGGCGGTTCCAGAAGCTGATGCACCGCGTCAGCCTCTCGCTCGGCCCCGACCGCTACGCCGCGCTGCCCACCGACGAGCGGCTGGAGCGGTTCGCCACAGCCGACGACAACGCCTTCGTGGCCACCTACTTCAACTTCGGCCGCTACCTGCTCATCTCGGCGTCGCAGCCGGGAGGCCAGGCCGCCAACCTGCAGGGCATCTGGAACGACAAGATGAATCCCTCGTGGGACTCGAAGTACACCACCAACATCAACCTGGAGATGAACTACTGGCCCGCCGAGGTGACCAACCTCGCGGAGACCGCCGAGCCTCTCTTCAGGCTCATCGGCGAGGTGAGCGCCACGGGGGCCGCCACGGCCAGGACTATGTACGGCCGGCCGGGATGGGTGCTCCACCACAACACCGACATCTGGCGCACCACCGGGGCCGTCGACGTGCCCTACTCGGGCATGTGGATGACGGGCGGCGCCTGGCTCTCGGCCCACCTCTGGCAGCACTACCTCTACACGGGCGACAAGCAGTTCCTGGCCCGTGCCTACCCCGTGATGAAGGGAGCCGCGCTCTTCCTCGACTCCATGCTGGTGAAGGACCCCGAGACGGGGTGGCTCGTCATCTGCCCGTCGGTGTCGCCGGAGAACGGCCATCCCGTGGCCGAGCCCACCGCGCCCGACTATCTGAAGGGTCCGCGCAAGAACGTGGCCGCCGGCGTGACGATGGACAACGAGCTCGTCTTCGAGCTCTTCAACAGCATCATCAGCGCCTCGCGCGTCCTCGGCGCCGACGAGGCCCTGGCACGCCACTATGCCGCGCGGCTCCGCCTCATGCCCCCGATGCAGATAGGCCGGTGGGGACAGCTGCAGGAGTGGATGAAGGACTGGGACAACCCGCGCGACACGCACCGCCACGTGAGCCATCTCTACGCCCTCTTCCCCGGCAGCGAAATCTCGCCCCGCCGCACGCCCGCGCTCTTCGAGGCCGCCCGCACGTCGCTCGTCCACCGCGGCGACCCGAGCACGGGCTGGAGCATGGGGTGGAAGGTGTGCCTGTGGGCGCGGCTGCTCGACGGCAACCATGCCTACAAGCTCATCCGCAACCAGCTCACCCCCGTGGCCCGGGACGCCGGGAAGCAGCAGGGCGGCACCTACCGCAACCTCTTCGACGCCCATCCGCCTTTCCAGATTGACGGCAACTTTGGCTGCACGGCGGGCATCGCCGAGATGCTGCTGCAAAGCCACGACGGTGCGGTGGCCCTGCTGCCGGCCCTGCCCGACGCGTGGAAGGCCGAGGGCGAGGTGAAGGGGCTGAAGGCGCGGGGCGGATTCGAGATTGCCGACTTGGCCTGGAAGGACGGCCGCATCGTCCGCCTCACCGTCACGTCGGCCCTGGGCGGCAACCTCCGCATCGTGTCGCCGCACCCGCTGAAGGGACTGAAGAAGGCCCGCGGCGCCAACAGCAACGACTTCTTCCGCCTGCCCGACAGTCCCGAGGTGGTCAACCACAGCCAGGAGGCCGTGGCCGCCCCCACGCTGGCCCCCGTCTACAGCTACGACATCGCCACCCGCGCCGGCCAGACGCTGCGACTGGTGAAGTGAGGCGGGGCAGGAGGGACGTTCCCCCCGCCCGCCGTTTCCTTTGAATCTCCAAGCCGGTGCCAGTGGGGCTTCCCGCGGGCGAAGGCAATCCCGGAGGGGCGCGCCCCGCGGTCTGCCAATTTGGCACAGCCGCCGGCCGGCGCCCCTCTTGGCATATCATTTGTTTCTCCATGGGCGTGAGCCCGAAAGCCCACGGCTCCGTGGAGACGCCACGGGGCGAGGAAGCAGAATAATAACAAAAAACAGAATACAATTATGGGAAAGATTATTGGAATTGACTTGGGTACGACCAACAGTTGTGTGGCCGTGTTCGAAGGTAACGAGCCTACGGTGATTACCAACAGCGAGGGCAAGCGCACCACGCCGTCGGTGGTGGGATTCGTCAAGGACGGCGAGCGCAAGGTGGGCGAACCCGCCAAGCGCCAGGCCATCACCAATCCGCAGAACACCGTGTACAGCATCAAGCGCTTCATGGGCGAAACCTATGAGCAGTGCC
>CAZVWX010000255.1:0-3247 GCA_964631105.1 uncultured Prevotella sp.
GCCGCCGCGCGGCAGTGCCCCGTGCGCCCTTGTGGCCGCCGCCACGCGCCGTGCCTGCCGCCCCCGCACGCCGCATGGGGCTGCCCTGCCGGAGGAACTCTCAGACAGCGCAAAGTTAGGGAGATTTTTTCATTCTTCCAAATTTAGAGGGAAAAAAGTTTCATTCGTCAGTGTGAAACAATGTTAATGCCTCTTTTACAATAATGTACTGAAAATAAATATGTTAAACGTTACTAACCAATGTTCCAACATTGGTGATAATTTCCTATCTTTGCAGCACATATTCAAACCAATACTTGAAACAATGAAGTACATCACCATTAGCGTGAACATGCCCGAGGCGAGCCTTTCGGGGTTTCTGCTCGACCGCCTCCGCGCGGGCAGGGTAACGTTCTACTACAAGAAGAAGTCGACGTGCGAGCTCCGCGTGGCCCACGGCACGCTGCGGAGCGACCTCATCGACTACGAGTTCAAGACCAAGGGGCGCGAGGCGAGCCCCGGCGTGATAACCTACTGGGACCTCGACCGCGAGGACTGGCGAAGCCTGCGGGCGGAGAACCTTATAAGCGTGGATCTGGAATGAAACAGCTCTGGACGATAATTGCCCGCCCGTGGCGCGACGCAAGCGCGGGCAAGAGGCTCGGCTACGGCTGCGCCCTGCCAGCCCTGTGGGCTGCGGGGCTGGCGATTGGTGCGCTGATAAGCATGTTGTGAGACAACTTTAATTTTGGAACAAAATGGAACATATTGGAACAAGACAGGACTTCATGGGCAACTACCCGCCCGGGGCGGCCAACGACCCGAGGGCGCCGTGGAACGAGCCCGACAACAGGGAGGAGACGTTCGCCGTGCACGTGTTCTACGGGCTGGAGCGCACCGCCGACGTTGCGACCGACAAATACGACGACACCGAGATGGACGACCCGCTTGGCGACTACGAGCGGCAGTACCTCACGCCGACCCGGATATTCGACTTCGCGTTTCAGGCCGCCGCGCTCGCCCTCTCCACCCACGACTACAGGCTTCGCTCCAAGGCGGGGCTGAGGCTCGTCCTCGACAGCTGCGGCGAGTGGGAGGCTACCCACAGCGAGGCGGAGCAGGAAAAACAGCATTGAACCAACAACAAAAAAACATAAGCAACAATGACATTCGACACAAGATTCAACATTGGCGACGAGGTTGTCTTTCTCAGCAAGGACATCAGGGTGGAGAAGTTCAAGGTTAAGTGCGTCTCGTGCACGGCCATCGAAAACCAAGTCAGGGAGTTCTACTACGACAAGGACATGGAAAGCCACGACGGGCGGCGGTGCTTCCGCAGCGTTGACGACCTGCTGGCCCGCGTGAAAGGGGGTGGCGCATGAGCCGGCAGTTCACTGCGGGGCAGGTGGCGGAGCTGCGCCGCCGCTACCGCTACGACCCCCTCACGGGCAACGTGTGGAACCGCAGGACGGGCAGGCGCATAAAGGCCGTGAACGGCAATGGCTACATCCATACGAAAGTCTTCGGCAAGTACATCTACGCGCACGTGCTCGCCTGGACACTGGCCTACGGCCACGCCCCCAAGTGGCAGATAGACCACAAGAACCGCGACAAGACGGACAACCGCCTCAGCAACCTGCGCGACGTGCCCGCGTGGGCGAACCAGCTCAACAGGGACTTCAAGCCCAACCGCATGACGGGCTACAGGGGCATTCGCGTCACGGGCAGCCGCTCCAAGGAGTTCCGGACTAACCACAGGGGAAAGGCATACAACTTCATGCGGCTTGACGCCGCCGTGGCCTTCCGCCGCGTGATGGGGCTGCCAACATGAAAGGGAGGAGGCAACGATGGAAGACACCAGCCCGCAACCAGCCGCCCTGCTCCGCCAGCTGGGCGAAGCCGCCGCCGCGCTCGCCGCCGCCGCCGAAAACCTCGCGCGCGCAATAGGTAATGATAAAAATATAAGTAATCTATTAGATAATAATCAAGAAATAAAGAAAGAAAATGCAAAAGAAAGAAAGAAAGAAAAAACAGAGGTCGACACCCGCGCCTACGTCAGCTGGTTCAACAAGACGCTGCGGGAGGCGGGGGCGACGATACCGCACCAGTGCAAGTGGACGCAGCGCAGGGACAACGCCATCCGCGCCCGCTGCCGCGAGCACGGCAAGCAGGCCCTTGTGGAGGCGTGCCGCAGAATGGCTGAGAGCGACTTTCTCAACGGCAGGAACAACGGCGCATGGACGGCGACCATCGACTGGATGCTGCGCCCGAACAACTTCACCAAGATAATAGAGGGCAACTATGACAACGACAGGAACAATGCAACAGGCACTGGGGCAAGCCGTGGGGCGGCTTCGCCACGCAGGGGGTGGGACGTGCCCGTCCACGCCGACGCCGACTACGACGAGGACTTTTAGGCTCGCCATGCCCACCGAGGCGGTGGCGCGGCTGCTCATGGCCGCCGTGCGCCGCAGGGTGGGGCTGCGCGGCGGCTCCGTCGGCGACACCGCCACGCTGGCCGCCCGCGCCGCGAAGGTGGCCTCGGCCATGACCGCCGCCACGGGCACCAGCTTCGGCATCATGCTCATGGGCGGCACGGGCACGGGCAAGACGACGATGGCCCGCGCCATGCAGGACGTGCTGAACGCCCTCGCCATGCGAGGCATGATTCCCGGCATGACACCCCTCAGCGACGGCCTGCGCCTCGTACACGCCAAGGACGTGATGCGCGACGGGCAGGCCGACAGGCTCTTCACGCTGCTGTGCGACGAGCCACTGCTGGCCTTGGACGACCTCGGCTGCGAGCCCACCGAGAAGCTCGTATTCGGCAACGCCTCCACGCCCGTCACCGACCTGCTGGAGCACCGCTACGAGCGCCGCCTCTTCACCGTGGCCACCACCAACCTCACCGCCTCCGACATAAGGCAGAAGTACGGCGCGCGCGTCGCCGACCGCTGCCGCGAGATGTTCACGCGCATAACGTTCAACGGAAACTCCTACCGGCAATGAAACTCTTGCTCACGCGAAAATATTTCAAGCCCACGTACACCATAGGCACGCTCTCGTGCGTGGGGGCCGACGGCAAGGCCGCCGTCGTCTGCGACACCCTCGAGCCGCCGTCCAGCCACGTCACGCAGCGCACGGGCGCGGCCCGCATCAGGAAGCTCAAGGCGGCGGGCTTCCGCGCCGTGCCGCGCGGCGCCTATCGCCTCAGCCTCACCATGAGCGCGAGGTTCGGCGTGGTGCTGCCCCTCGTGGAGGGCGTGCC
>CAZVWX010000256.1:0-2521 GCA_964631105.1 uncultured Prevotella sp.
GCCATACAGGCCATCATCCAGGCCGTCGTCTTCGACTTGATGGGCCTGCTTGAGGAGCGCCACCAGTCGGAACCGGAGAACACGCCGTCGCACGGGAAGACGCTCTTCAACGATTTTCTCAAGTTGCTCTCGGCCAGAAAGGTGAAGCACCAGCCGGTGGACAGCTATGCGGGCGAGCTGAACATCACGCCGAAATATCTCACCATGCTTTGTACCAGGTATAGCGGGCGGCCCGCCTCCGACTGGATTGCCCAGTACACCAAGGAGGACATCCGCTACAACCTGCTCCACACCGACCTGTCGGTGAAGGAGATTGCCGACAGGCTGGGCTTTCCCAACATCTCGTTCTTCGGGAGCTACGTGCGGCGGCATTTCGGCATGTCGCCCACGCAGCTGCGGTCGCAGATGGCCGTGGAGCGGGCCTTGTGACCACACACCCGCCACCAGCACCCGCCCACGGGGACAAAAAAAGAGGATGCGCCTGTCTCCAGGCGCACCCTCAAAGCTTATCTCATCATTTCAGATGATGCTTCCGAAGCCTTTAGGGAAGGCTGATAGCCTCGTTGGGGCATACATCAGCGCACGTGCCGCACTCGGTGCACATGTCGGGGTTGATGGAATACTTCTCGCCCTCGGAGATTGCTCCTGCCGGGCACTCGTCGATACACGTACCGCAAGCGATACAGTCGTCACCAATTACGTAAGCCATAATACAATTGCTTTTTATTATTAATAATGTTTTTGTATAGTGTGCAAACGGAATCATCCCACAGGATACCTACTTTTGTACACTGCAAAGGTAAGCATTATTTTCGAAATACCTAGAAATGGTGATGCTTTTTTAATTTATTTATACATTCTCAAAATAGCCCGGAAAGCAATATCGGAACCGAATCGCCGTTATTATAAGTGATGAAGACAAGGAAAACATGGCTTACCCTGGTGCTCGCGTTGGTCTGCGCGGCGGCCTCCGCGCAAGACCGCACGGTGCAGAACCGTCCCTATACCGACTTGCGGACGTTCCACTTCGGCGTGCTCGTGGGCACGCATCTGCAGGATTTGGAACTGGTGAATGTCGGGCCGCAGACCATTGTCAACGACGACGGCACCACGCAGGACGTGCTCATCCACGCCGACCAGGACCGCTGGGACCCGGGATTCACCGTGGGCGTGCTGGGTGAGCTCAGGCTGGGCACTTACTTCCAGTTCCGCATGGCCCCGTCGATGTATTTCGGCACGCGCCACATCACGTTCGTGAATTATGGCGACCCGGCGCAGCCCTCGGCATCGCATGAGGAGCGGCAGGAGCTGAAGACGGCCTACGTGAGCCTGGCGCTCGACTTGATTGGCGCCGCGCCGAGGTTCAACAACCACCGGCCCTACGTGTTGCTGGGCTTGAATCCGATGCTGAACTTGAGCGGGAGGGACGACGACTACCTGCGGCTGAAGCGGGGCGACGTGTACCTGGAGGCCGGACTGGGCTGCGATTTCTACCTGCCCTTCTTCAAGCTCCGGCCTGAGCTGAAGTTCATGTACAGCCTCTCCAACAGCCTCGACACCAACCACGCGTCGCAGTTGCGCAACAATGCCATGCGCCCCTATGCCAACTCGGTGAGCCGGGCACGGACGAAAATCATTGCCTTGACTTTCTATTTCGAGTGACGGTCAGCGCCGGGACGACTTCACCCTGCCGTTGTTGATGACGAGCGTGGCGGCTTGGAGCTGCTTGCTGGTGTGGTTGAAGACGACGGCGGGGTCGATGCGGCGCCCCTTGAAGTGCACCTCGAAGTGCAGGTGCTCGGTGGTGGCGCGGCCTGTGCGGCCGGTGAGACCAATCACTTCGCCGGCCTTCACCTTCTGTCCCTTTTTCACAAAATTCTTGCTCTGGTGGCTGTAGAGGGTCTCGAAGCCGTAGGCGTGCTTGATGACGATGCAGTTGCCATAGCCGTAGTAGGGTCCCGAGCGCGTCACCTCGCCGTCGAAGGCCGCGACAATCTTGTCGTTGGGCTTCGTCTTGATGTCCACACCGGCGTGGTTCCGTCGCCCGCCGTAGGGGCTGATGACGTGGCTTCCGGCCAGCGGATAGGCCCAGTGCTCCTTCTCTATTTTCTCCAGGTCGATTTTGAAGTTGGATGTGTTGATGATGGAAATCTCGTCGTCGGGGTCCAGACTGCTGATGATGGAGCGGTTCTTGGGCGCCGGTGCTGAGGCTTCGGGCGCCTGTTTCGGGCGTCGGGTGGCGATGGTCACCTGGTTGCCTTCCTTCTTGAACACCACCGTCTGGCGGCGCAGTCGGTGGCTGGCCACCTCGATGAGCGTTCCGGGATTGATGCGCCGGCCGTTCACCATGATGGCGAAGACGCAGAAGCACTCGCCGTCGCGCGAGCCGACGATGGCCAGCGTCTGCCCCGCCTTCACCCTTTGCCCCACGCCCACCCGGTTCTGGGCGTTGTTGGCATACACCGTCTCCAGTCCGTTGGGATGGCGCACGACGATGGTGTTGCCCTGCGAGGTCTTGCGC
>CAZVWX010000256.1:2531-3234 GCA_964631105.1 uncultured Prevotella sp.
CGGTGCCCTCGAACATCGACTTCACGGCATCGCCCTTCTCTGTGGTGATGCGCAGCTCGCTGTCGCCGTTTCGTGGCTCGGCCTTGCCCACGGGGAGCGGGAACGAGTATTCGGCCTCGCCGAGGATGGAGAAGTCGACGCTGAAGGCGTTGCTCCGCTCGAAGAGGCCCGGTGTCTCGATGCTCACTATCTGCTGCTCGGCGGTGGTGAACTTGTCGTCGGCCACGGCCGGAAGCGTGGCGAGCAGAATCAAGGAGAATAGGATGTGTTTGGTGCTTTTCATTTCAGTAGGATGCCAGTAAAGATTCGGCCCGAGCGTTGTCCGAGCCTTCGTGCGGAAAAGAAGGTGGCGGCTTGCTGCCAAGTGCAGATGCCGGTGGCGTGGATGTCCTCCGGGGCCACCTGGGCCTCGGCGAGCATCCACCGGTTGCATTCAGGCAGGTCGATGTGCCACTTCCCGCACCGCCGGGCCACGCGGTTCATGGGGAATCCGGCGCGGGCGAAAGCCTCGTAGACCTCGTCGCCCACCTCGAAGGCGGCCAGCGATATGCCCGGGCCCAGCACCGCGGTGAGGTCGCGGGGGCGTGAGCCGAAGGCCTCCGCCATGGCCCCGACGGCCAGCCGTGCGATGCCTTTCACCGTTCCGCGCCATCCGGCGTGAATGGCGGCGGAGGCATGGAGCCGCCGGTCGTAGAGGAGGATG
>CAZVWX010000257.1:0-3219 GCA_964631105.1 uncultured Prevotella sp.
ACTTGTCGGGCTGGTTGTTCACGCATCCCAGCGACAGCACCAGCACGCCCCCCGCATTGGGATGCAGGCAGATGTCGCGCAGCACCTTCCGCGTGTTTTCGTGGTCGGCGTCGAGCTGCGAGCAGCCGTAGTTGTGGTGCCAGCAGTGCACGGCGTCGATGCCTTCCAGGCCCGTCTCCTCGCTGATTCTCCGCGCCAGCTCCTCGCCGATGCCGTTCACGCAGCCCACGGTGGGCACTATCCAGAGCTCGTTGCGCACGCCCACCTCGCCGTTCTTGCGCACGTAGCCTTCGAAGGTGCGCCCCTCGTCGGGGATGTCCACCTCGTCCCCGACGGGGTGGTAGGTGTATTCCAAGGTTCCCGCGAGGTTGGTCTTCAGGTTGTTCTCGTTCACCCATTGCCCCGCTTTCAGGTCAGTCTTGGCGTGCCCGATGGGGTAGCCGTATTTGATGATGTTGGTTCCGGCGGGCGCGTCGGCAATCAGAATCTTGTGTCCGGCAGGCGTGTCCTGCAGCACCTCGATGTCCTTGCCGTCCACGTGGATGGTCTCGCCTTTGTGGAACGGGCGCAGGCATACTACGACGGAGTCCGCCTTGTTGATTTTCAGGAAGCTGGCTTGATTCATTTTGTTTTTGTCTTTGTCTTTATGGTTTGTTTCTGTTCTCTTCGTTGGCTTTCAGAGTTGCGTTCTTCTGTAGAAGTCCTGGTTCTCTTTCAGCAGCAGCTCGATGGGCATGTAGTTCACGGGTGTCACTTTCTTTTTCAGCACGATGGCCTTGAAGAGCGTGTCCACACAGTAATAGCCCTGCATGAAGGCGTGCTGCGCGATGATGAAGCTGATGCTTCCCTGCCTGAGGCACTCGGCGTTCTTGCTCACCATGTCGTATCCCATGATTTGCGCGTCGCGGCGGTTGGTCTTCAGCAGGAACTCGCCCACGATGTGGGCCTTCGAGCCCATGGTGATGCCTTGGTGGATGTGGGGGTGCGCTTTGAAGAAGTCCTCTAGCAGCTTGTTGTATTCCGCCTTCGTCCCCTCCATGGGGAGCACGAGGTCGACGATGCCGATGTCGGGGAAGTGGTCGTGCATGTAGTGGCGGAACCCCACTTCGCGGTTGTCTTGCTGCTTGCTGATGGCGTGGCCGCCGAGGGTTTGCTTCATCAGCATGATCTCGGGCTCCTTCGAGGCCACCAGCATGAGAATCTTTGCGGCGAAATATCCGCTCGAAAACGAGTCCTGCCCGTAGAAGGCGAGTGGCCGCAAGTCGGGCATGTAGGAGTCGAGCATGACGAAGGGGATGTTCCTCTCATGCAGCTTGTCGGTGAACTCCCGGGTGTTCTCCAGCTGGTTGGGCACCACGATGACACCCTCGGGCGCATTGTCGAGCACGCTGTTGGCCACTTCGGTGAACGATTCCTCGTTGGAACGGATGTAGTATTTGATGTCGAGGTTGACGTGGAAGTCCCTTCTTGCATCCTCGCATTTCCTTGCTCCTTCCTCTATTTCTTCCCAATAGGCTTCAAATTCGTGCTTGGGGATGAGCAGCACGAACCGGTATTCCTTGTTGTAGGCCAGCGCCGACGCGTACATGTTGGGCTGGTAGTTCATCTCCTTCAGGGCTTGTTCCACCCTTTCCCTGGCGGGTTTCGACACATTGGGGCGTTTGTGTATCACTCTGTCGACGGTGCCCACGGAAACGCCGGCCCGGATGGCGATATCTTTGATTCTGATTTTTGAGGCCATAAAAACGTCTGTTTCTTCTATGTTGGCGCGGCTGTGCCTTTCGCACAGGACTGGCCGCGTGGATTGTTGTGCTCGGACACATGTTGCCAAGCCAAGGCAAAAGTACACAATATTTTCGATTTGTGCGAACACACAGCCCTTTATTTTCAAAAAAAGAACAATAATTTGTTGAATTTGCGCTTTGGGTGGTTTTTTTCTTCATTTTATTTCTTGTTTTTCGAAATATTCCTTAAATTTGCCCATGCAAACAAACGAACGAAAATATCAATCGTAACAAAACAGTAACTAAACGATTTAAGAAATGGCTAAAATTGTAACGATGGGTGAAATCATGCTTCGCCTTTCACCCGAGGGAAACGACCGCTTTATTCAGACCGATCATTTCCGCATTATCCCTGGTGGCGGCGAGGCCAACGTGGCTGTCAGTGTGGCCAATTACGGCCATGAGGCCTATTTTGTGTCAAAGCTGCCTTCGCATGAGATTGGCCAGATTGCCGTGAACGCCCTCCGCCGGTATGGGGTCCACACCGACTTCATCGCCCGTGGCGGCGACCGCGTCGGACTTTACTATGCCGAGACCGGCGCGAGCATGCGCCCCTCCAAAGTGATTTATGACCGTGCCCACAGCTCCATCGCCGAAGCCGTTCCCGAGGACTTCGATTTCGACAAGATCATGGAGGGAGCCCAGTGGTTCCACTGGAGTGGCATCACCCCCGCCATCAGCGACAAGGCCGCCGAGCTCACCAAGCTGGCCTGCGAGGCCGCCCACCGTCATGGCGTTACGGTGTCGGTGGACTTGAACTTCCGCAAGAAGCTCTGGACGTCGGAGAAGGCCATTTCCGTGATGCGCCCCTTGATGAAATATGTGGATGTGTGCATCGGCAACGAGGAGGACGCGCAGCTCTGCCTGGGCTTCAAGCCTGACGCCGACGTGGAAGGCGGCAAGACCGACGCAGCCGGCTACCACAAGATTTTCGAGCAGATGGCCAAGGAGTTCGACTTCAAGTATGTGGTCTCCACGCTGCGCGAGTCGCTCTCGGCCACGCACAACGGCTGGAAGGCCTTGATTTATAACGGCAAGGAGTTCTACGAGAGCAAGCATTACGACATCAACCCCATCATCGACCGCGTGGGTGGCGGCGACAGTTTCGCCGGCGGACTCATCCACGGCCTGCTCACCAAGGGCAGCCAGGGCGAGGCTCTGGAGTTTGCCGTGGCCGCATCGGCCTTGAAGCACACCATTCCGGGCGACTTCAACCTCGTGAGCACAGCCGAGGTGGAAAGCCTGGCCGGCGGCAATGCCAACGGGCGCGTGCAGCGCTAGGGGCCGAAGTCTGAACCAAAAGCTGACAATCAAAACAATCATAAAGAAATGGCAAGATTCAACAAGATGCAAGTGTTTGCCGCCATGAAGTCGACGGGCATGGTGCCTGTGTTCTTCAACAGCGACATTGATATCTGCAAGCACGTCATCAAGG
>CAZVWX010000258.1:0-3213 GCA_964631105.1 uncultured Prevotella sp.
TTCTTGTTCTATGCCAACAATGGACTCAGGAAGTTCTTCTACGACCCGGATGTCAAGGAACATACCAGGGAGGCCTATCAAGTCTGGATGGAGAACGGGGGCGACAACAACTACACACTGGTCGATATGGTCAGAAACCCGGTCTTCCAATACTATTACCTGCATGGGGCACGGCGCAATCCGGCCAACGTGGTGGTAGAGCGCGGCGAATCCCCCGGACAACCGGTCGAGGAAACGATAAAAAGGCTTGACAGCATGAAGGTGTTCACCCACCCAAAGGTGTGCTACCTGGGCACGCGTTCCTATCTGGGGCATGGGAAACGCCTGAAGCACTTTGACAAGGCCATGAAGGAAAAGGGATACGAGGGGGAAATCCTCTATCAGTATGGCGAGGCGCTCGTCGCGTATTCCAAGGAGAACGCTTCAACAATCGACAAGAAGAAATGAGCAAGATATATTTTGTGATGCCGGCCTACAACGAAGAGGCCATCATTGCCGACACCATCGGGCAATGGTATCCCGTAGTGGAGCGGGCGGGGGGCGACTGCCGCCTGGTGGTGGCCGACGACGGCAGCCGCGACCGGACGTATGAGATGCTGGAGGAGATGGCGTCCCGGCTCCCCCAGCTTGTCGCCCTGACGAAACCCAACCAGGGCCACGGGGCGACGCTGCTCTATCTGTATCGCTATGCCATCGCGCATGGTGCCGACTACATCTTCCAGACCGATTCCGACGGCCAGACCGACCCCGGCGAGTTTGGGGTCTTCGCCGACGCCATCAGCCGTTACGACTGCGTGCTCGGGGCGCGTCCCGTGCGTGGAGACGGCAAGATGCGGAAGGTGGTGGAAAACGTCTTGCGCATTTACGTCTGGCTGTTCTTCCACGTGTGGGTGGCCGATGCCAACGCCCCCTTCCGGCTGATGAGGGCGCAGGTGGTGGCGAAGTATCTCGACGTGATGCCGGCCGGCTTCTATCTGCCCAACGCCGTGTTGTCGGCCTGCTTCAGCCGGTTTCACGAGCGTGTGAAGTATATCGACATCACCTTCCGTCCCCGCCGGAACGGCGTGGGGAGCATCGATGGGAGGAAAATCGTGCGGACGGGCTGGAAGGCCATGGCCGACTTCCGCCGCATCGCCCAAAAAGTGAGAAGGATGCGATGAGGTGGAAGAACGTTCCCCAAGTTTTGCTTTTTTATCACGCTCACTCGTCAGCAACAAAGCGGATGTAGGCCCGGTCGTCGAACGACCGGTTTCCTGGCACGAGGCCCTTGGTGGCCACAAAGGCGCCGACGCATTGCGGGTCGTCGTGGAGCAGGCGGGAGAGGCAGGCCTCGCTTTGCTGCCATGTGGGCTTGAGGATGGGGTAGCCGTCGCTGGCCATCACCACCTCCTGCCCGGGCGGCACGGCCAGCACCTTGACGCCCGGCTTGTAGACGGGTGTGCCGTCGATGACGGCATAGGTCTTGTTTTGCCCGTCGTGCATGGCCCTCACCAGCTCGGGCACGATGCACCGGCGGGCTTCCGCCGGCGGCATGCCGTCGCGGATGAGGCGCGCGCGCAGCGCGGCAATGCGCTCTTCGTAGGGCTTGGGGTTGGTGTGCAGCCGTCCGCCAACGAGGCACTGGCAGTCGCCCACCATCCATATTTCCTCTCGTTGGCGTGCATAGATGATGGCACTCGCCGTGAGCCTGTCCTCGGGAGGCTGATCGCCCTCTGCTTGCGCGATGCGTTGTGTTATGCCGGATAGGAAGGCGTCGAGGGTGGCGCCCCCCTCCATGTTGCTGACATATGCGCATATCAGCTGCATGGCATAGCGCCCGTTGGTGGCTTCGGGGCGGATGCGGTGGGGCGTCTTCCCCGTGCTGCCGTCGACCACGGCGATGAAGTCATCGCTCGTGGCGATTCCGTCCTCGCATGTTTCGTTGCTGTGCTTCCCTATGATTTGGCTTTCTATGATTCTCATGGTCAAAGTTCGGGTTGAAACTCTTTCTGGCGGCGGTTGATGAGCGTTTGCCGGAGCCCTTTGTCACGCTTCGGCCACCATGTCCCACGCCGGGATTGTCGTAAGTGCTCCCTATGGGTGCGTCGTCGTAGCGTGTACGGCGGCCATGGGGCGGGGCGGAAGTGTGGTTGCGCCATGGCCCCGCCCCGTGCGGATAAAGCTTCTGAATCAAGTCGTTGCGCCCCAGTCGCCGAAGCTCGCGCTCGATGTGTGGACGTTCCTCGGGCTTGTACCAGAAGAAGAACATCCGTTGCGCCAGTTTCTCTTCCGGCGTTTTCGCGCTGAAGACGGGCTCCAGCGTGTATGGGTCATAACCCGTGTACCAGGTCTCCGTGCTCACCGTCATGGGCGTCGGCGTGAAGTCCTGCACCTGCTCAAGGTGGAAGTCCATGTCCTTGGTGATGACGGCCAGTTCGGCCATGTCCTCCTCGTGGCAGCCGGGGTGGCTGCTGATGAAGTAGGGGATGAGTTGCTGGCGCAATCCCTCCTCGGCATTGATTTGGTCGAAGATGCGCTTGAAGGCGTGGAACTGGCTGAACGATGGTTTCCGCATGAGCTGGAGCACGCGGCCGGAGGTGTGCTCGGGGGCCACCTTGAGCCTTCCGCTCACATGGCGGGTGATGAGCTCGCGGGTGTATTGGCGGGCGGCCGCGTTGGCGTGCTCGTCCTTGCTGTGGTGCAGCAGGAGGTCGTAGCGCACGCCGCTCCCGATGAAGCTCTTCTTCACGCCGGGCAGGGCGTCGACGGCATGGTAGATGTCGAGCAGCCTGGAGTGGTCGGTGTCCAGATTGGGGCACACCTCGGGATGCACGCATGAGGGGCGGCCGCAGTGCTCGCACGCCTTCAGGTTGCGCCCGTGCATGCCGTACATGTTGGCCGAGGGGCCGCCCAGGTCGGAGATGTATCCCTTGAAGCCCGGCATCTGGGTCACCTGGCGGGCTTCGCGGAGGATGCTCTCTTTGGAGCGGCACACCACGAACTTGCCCTGGTGGGCGGAGATGGTGCAGAAGGCGCATCCCCCGAAGCAGCCGCGGTGCAGGTTGATGGAGAACTTGATCATCTCGTAGGCGGGGATGGTCTTCCCCTTGTATTTGGGATGGGGCATGCGCGTGTAGGGCAGGTCGAAGGCGGCGTCGAGCTCCTCGGTGGTGAGGGGAGGGTAGGGCGGATTCACCACGGCGTACTTGCCGTCGACGGCCTGCAGGATGCGGT
>CAZVWX010000259.1:0-3187 GCA_964631105.1 uncultured Prevotella sp.
TGACCAACTCGGAGGCCCGCCAGATGGGGCGGGAGCTGCGGGCGCGGCCCTACGTGGCCTCGGCTGAGTTTGTGAGCCGCGAGGCGGCGCTGCGCGAGGGGACGCGCGAGCTGGGCGTCGACCCGTCGGAGTTTGCGGGCGCCAATCCCTACCTGCCCTCCATAGAGCTGCACCTGAAGGCCGACTACGCCAACAACGACTCCATCGCGAAGATTGGCAAGGAGCTGCGCAAGTACCCCCGCGTGACCCGCATCGACTACCAGCGCGACCTCATCGAGAGCGTGAACCGCAACCTGGCCAAGATTGGCGTGGTGCTGCTGGCACTCGCCGGGCTGCTCACCTTCATCTCGTTCTCGCTCATCAACAACACGGTGCGGCTGGGCATCTACGCCCGCCGCTTCTCCATCCACACGATGAAGCTCGTGGGAGCCTCGTGGAGCTTCATCCGCGGGCCGTTCGTGCGCAGGGCCGTGCTCATCGGCTTCCTCGCCGCCGTCATCGCCGCCGCCGTGCTGGCGGCGTGCGTGTACACACTCTATCTGAACGAGCCGAACATCCTCGCCGTCGTCACCGTGGCCGACATGGTGGTCACGGGTGTGGCGGTGTTCGTCTTCGGCATCGTCATCACGGCCATCTGCGCCAGCATCTCGGTGAACAAGTTCCTCAGGATGAAGGCCAGCGAGCTGTACAAGATTTAGGGGGCGCCCGCCGGCTGGGGGGACAAAAAGGAATGGAAAACCAAGGAAAAAACATTTGGAAGATATGGACAAAAAGAAACTTGCTTTCGACAGAGTGAACTTCATCTTGCTGCTCGCCGGCGCACTGGTCGTGGTGGCCGGATTCGTGCTGATGAGCGGCTCGGGGTCCGACGAGACACACTTCGACCCCACCATCTTCAGCACGCGCCGCATCAAGGTGGCCCCGGTGGTGTGCCTGGTGGGCTACCTGTCGATGATATACGCCGTCGTGCGCCGCCCGCGTGACAAGAAGGACGCCACGGCGCAGGGAGGGAAGGCGACCGCCAGGAAACGGGAAACTGACATCAACGCGTAGGCCATGATGGATTGGTTTCAGACGATTGTCATCGCCATCGTGGAGGGGTTGACCGAGTTCCTGCCCGTGTCGTCGACCGGACACATGATCATCACCCAAAACCTGCTGGGCATCAGCAGCACGCCCTTCGTGAAGGCCTTCACGGTCATCATCCAGTTCGGGGCCATCCTGTCGGTGGTGGTGCTCTACCGGAAGCGCTTCTTCCGCCTCGACCACACGCCGGCTCCGGCGGGCAGCACGCCCCTGGCCCGCTTCCTGCACAAGTGGGACTTCTATTGGAAGCTGTTCGTGGCCTTCATCCCCGCGGTCGTCATCGGCGGCCTGCTCAACAAGGTGGTCGACGCGCTGCTGGGCAGCGTCGTCGTCGTGGCGGTGATGCTGGTGGTGGGCGGCGTGTTCATGCTCTTCTGCGACAAGTGGTTCAACCACGGCACCGACGCCACGGTGCTGACCGAGCGCCGGGCCCTGCGCATCGGCCTCTGCCAGTGCGTGGCCATGATTCCGGGCGTGAGCAGGAGCATGGCCACCATCGTGGGCGGCATGGCCAACGGGCTGACGCGCAAGCGGGCGGCCGAGTTCTCCTTCTTCCTGGCCGTGCCCACGATGCTGGCTGCGACGTGCCTGGAGGTGCTCAAGATGATTGTGGCGGGCGAGCTGTCGAGCATGTCGGGCAACGTGGCGACGCTCGCGCTGGGCTGCGCGGTGGCCTTCGTGGTGGCCATCCTGGCCATGAAGTGGTTTGTGGGCTTCCTCACGAAGTACGGCTTCCGCCTGTTCGGCTGGTACCGCATCGTGGTGGGCGGCGCCATCCTGCTGCTCCTGGCCACGGGGCACTCACTAGCGATGGTGGACTGATGGACTTTGTGAAAGGGGCCGTCTTCGGCATTGACAAGCCCTATGGCATGTCGAGCTTCGGGGCGCTGGCCCACGTGCGCTACCTGCTCAGCCGCCGCCTCCACCAGAAGGTGAAGATAGGCCACGCCGGCACCCTGGACCCCCTGGCGACGGGCGTGCTCGTGCTCTGCACGGGGGCCATGACCAAGCAGATAGAGCGGCTGCAGGCCCACACCAAGGAGTATGTGGCCACCATGCAGTTCGGGGCCACGACGGCCAGCTACGACCGCGAGCACACGGTGGACCACACCTTTCCCAAACAGCACGTCACACGCAGCGTGGTCGAGGCCGCGCTGCCGCGTTTCACGGGCGACATCATGCAGGTGCCGCCCACATACAGCGCGGTGAAGGTGAACGGCGACCGGGCCTACGAGCTGCGGCGTGCCGGCGAGGACGTGGTGCTCAAGCCCAAGCGCGTGCACATCGACGGGATGGAAATTCTGGAGTTCGACGAGGCGGCCAAGCGCCTCGCCCTGCGCGTGGTGTGCGGCAAGGGCACCTACATCCGCGCCCTGGCGCGCGACCTGGGGCGCGCCGTGGGCAGCGGGGCTTTCCTGACCTCGCTCCGGCGCACCCGGGCGGGCGACATCGGCGTGGACGACTGCATCGGCTTCGACCACCTGGACGAGTGGATACGACGCGAGGCTCCCGTGCCCAGGGAACCATCAACATGAAAAAGACGAGAATAAAGACATAGCCATGAAATTATCACAATTCGGATTCGACCTCCCCGACGGCCAGGTGGCCCTGCATCCCCACCGCGCCCAGCACACGCTCAGGCGCAAGGACGGCAGCGAGCAGACCTTCACCGTGACGCGGCGCGACGAGTGCCGGCTGATGGTGCTGCACAAGAAATCGGGCACCATCGACATGTACAAGAAGGACGAGGAGGGCAAGCCCGTCGAGGGGCGCTTCATCCAGTTCCGCGACCTGCCCGACTACTTCGGCGAGGGCGACGTGTTCGTCCTCAACGACACCAAGGTGTTCCCCGCCCGCCTCTTCGGCACCAAGGAGAAGACCGACGCCAAGATCTAGGTGTTCCTGCTGCGCGAGCTCAACGAGGAGCAGCGCCTTTGGGACGTGCTGGTGGAGCCGGCGCGCAAGATCAGGATAGGCAACAAGCTCTTCTTCGACGACACCAACACCATGGTGGCCGAGGTGATCGACAACACCACGAGCCGCGGGCGCACGCTGAGGTTCCTCTACGACGGGCCGCACGACGAGTTCAAGCGCAACCTCT
>CAZVWX010000260.1:0-1305 GCA_964631105.1 uncultured Prevotella sp.
AGCGGCTCTTCGACTTCGAGCGCGAGGGCATCCAGGTGGTGCCGTCGGCCAGGGCCGTCAACTTCACCATGAACCGGCGGGCCATTCGCGACCTGGCGGCCCGCGAGCTCCACCTGCGCACGGCCCGCTACTTCTATGCCAAAACCTTCGACGAGCTGCGCCGCGCGGCCCGCGAGATTGGCTTCCCCTGCGTGGTGAAGCCGCTCATGAGCTCGTCGGGGCACGGCCAGAGCTATGTGCACAACGAGGGCGAGCTGCGCGAGGCGTTCGACGAGGCCATGAAGGACGGGCGGGGCGACGTGCGCGAGGCCATCGTGGAGGAGTTCATCGACTTCGACTCTGAGTTCACCCTGCTCACCATCACCCAGCAGAACGGCCCCACGCTCTTCTGCCCGCCCATCGGGCACGTGCAGAAGGGGGGCGACTACCGCGAGAGCTGGATGCCCTGTGCCCTCGGCGGCGAGCAGCTCGCCACGGCACAGCGCATGGCGCGTGAGGTGACGGCGGCCCTCACCGGCGCCGGACTCTGGGGCGTGGAGTTCTTCCTCACCAAGCAGGGCGAGGTAATCTTCTCGGAGCTCAGCCCGCGTCCGCACGACACCGGCATGGTCACCTTGAGCCATTGCACCAACCTCAGCGAGTTCGAGCTCCACTTCCGCGCCGTGATGGGACTGCCCATCCCCGCCATCCACTTGGAGCACAACGGTGCCTCGGCGGTGGTGCTCTCGCCCGTGGAAAGCAGCAGCCCGCTCGACTACAATCTGGCCGGCGTGTGTGCCGCCGACCGGGCGCGCGTGCGCATCTTCGGCAAGCCGTCGGCGCATGTGGGCCGGCGCATGGGCGTGGTGGTGTGCTACGACGACCTGGGCTCCGACCTCGACGCGCTGCGTGGCAAGGCCAAGCGCCTGGCCGCGACCGTGCTCGGCACCGACCCCTATATGAAGAAATGACCGTGGCCCCGCGCCATGCGCGTGGGGGCGCGGCTGAAAGCAAGAACAGCATTGGAAAGGAGTTTTGGAAGAATCGTCGCATTGCCCAAGATAGTCGACCCGCGGGGCAATCTCACCTTCGTCGAGGGCACGCGCCACGTGCCCTTTGCGGTGAGCCGTGCCTATTGGGTCTACGACGTGCCCTCGGGCGTGATTCGCGGGGGGCATGCCCACCGGCACTGCCGCGAGCTGATTGTGGCCGCGGGGGGCTCGTTCACCGTCACGCTCGACAATGGCGAGAGGCGGCGCCCGTTCCTGCTCAACCATCCCTACGAGGGGCTGCTCGTGGAAAAGGGCGTGTGGCGCACGCTCGACG
>CAZVWX010000260.1:1315-3185 GCA_964631105.1 uncultured Prevotella sp.
ACTTCTCCTCGGGGGCCGTCTGCCTCGTGCTGGCCGAGGACCGCTTCGACGAGGGCGACTACATCCGCGACTACGGCGACTATCTGAAGTATCTGGAACACGATGTTCGAGTTTGAGCCCTATTCACCGTCCGACGCCCCCGTATGGGACGGCTTCGTGGAGTCGAGCCGGCAGGCTTCGTTCCTCTTCCTCCGTGGCTACATGGACTATCACCGGGAGCGCTTTGCCGACCATTCGCTCTTGATTCGCCGCGACGGACGGTTGTGTGCCCTCCTGCCGGCCAACAGGGGCGACGACGGCACGCTCTGGTCGCACCAGGGGCTCACTTATGGCGGGCTCATCACCCACATGGCGACTACGGCCGGCGAAATGCTCGACTTGATGTCGGAACTCAACGCGCATCTCCGCACCAGCGGATTCCGGCGGGTGGTCTACAAGCCCGTGCCTTGGATTTACTGCCGCCAGCCCGCCGAGGAGGATCTTTACGCGATGACGCAGGTGTGCCACGCCCGCCTGTGCGTGAGAAACCTGTCGGCTGCCGTCGACATGAGGAATCCGGTGAAGTGGCGCCACGACCGGCACTACAATGCCAACAAGGCCGCACGCAACGGCGTCGTGGTGGAGCAGGACAATGGTGCGCTGCCCGAGTTCTGGGATGTGCTCGACGGCAACCTGATGGCCACGTACGGGGCTCGCCCGGTGCATACCCTGGACGAGATGACCCGCCTGGCGGAGGCCTTTCCACGCCACATCCTGCTCTATGTGGCCAGGTGGCAGGGGCGTGTGGTGGGCGGCGTGGTGGCCTATGTCATGCCGGGTGTGGTGCACACGCAGTATATCTCGGCCACGACGGAGGGGAAGCGGTTGCATGCCGTCGACGCGCTCATCCGCTTCATCATGGAGCAGTGGCAGCGGCGTTGTCGTTACTTCGATTTCGGCACGTCGAACGAGGACCATGGCCGCACGCTCAACCGCTCGCTCATAGCCCAGAAAGAGGGCTTCGGGGGGCGGGGCGTGTGCTACGACTGGTATGTGTGGGACTTGTAGCCTCTCCGGCGACGGCGGAGTTGTTGTCTTTGATGGGCATGAGGAAGAAATTAAGAAGCGAGTGATGGAAAAGAAAGAAGGGAAGATGGGGCCGGGCAAGGGCGCCACGGCCATGCACCCGGCCACGGCGCACCCCTCGGCTGCAGGCCGCCGGCTGGTTGTGGGAGTCTGCTTCGTGCTGGCTTCCGCCTACCTGTTGCTCCTCTCCCGGCAAGGGTTGTCCTATCTCGACGTGGGGATGTACATGTCGGGCTACCAGCATTTCAACGACGACCCTGCCGCCACCACCTTCCTCGGCCAGTGGCTCATGAGCTACGAGCTCACCGGCGCGCTCGTGAAGTGGCTTTCCATCGACACCTATTATGGATTGCGCGTGCTGCGCACGGCTCTTGTCATGCTCATCGAGGTTGCCGTCTGGTTCGGATTGCGGCGCGACGTGCCCCGCCGCTACCTTTTGGCCGGTCTCGCCCTGGCAACACTCTCGCAACAGGACAGCTACTATGAAATCAACTACAACGACTATTCCGCCCTCTTCCTTTGCCTGGCGCTGCTGGCCCTCCACCACGCGCTCACCCGGAGCAGCCGCCCGGCCCGCGGATATGCCCTCGCGGGACTCATCGTGGGGGTGTCGGTGCTCTTTCGCTTCACCAACTTGTCGTTCCTTCTCTTGCCCGTCGGAGCCTTGCTTGTGTTCAAGCTGGTAGGCCTTCCCCGTCCGCGTATCGCCGGCTTGTGGGCCTTCTATGCGGGCACCGTGGCGGGACTGGGGGCCATGGTGGGCCTGGTGTGGGCCACGGGCAAGGGTGGCGTGCTCGTCCAGACG
>CAZVWX010000261.1:0-3176 GCA_964631105.1 uncultured Prevotella sp.
TGGTCGAAGACGCTGAGGAAGTCATCATACGAGGTCTTGTCGTCGCGCCCGGGCTCCCTCGCGTCCGGATTGAAAGCCTTGATATGGTCCAAATACACCTTGCGGGCCATTTCCGTCTTTCCCTCCTGCATGTTCCTGACATAGAAGAGTTTGGCCAGGAGGTCGAACCGAGAGAGCGTAATCAGGCTCCTCGCCTTCACCTTCTCTATCGTGAACTTGTGGCTCTTCAGCTTGTAAAGGTCTACCGTGTGTTGCTGCAACAGGGAAAAATCCAGTTCCATCTTCTATCTTATATATGTAAAAAATGCTTCACCCTCACCAAGAAGTCAATCGTCTTGATTTTCCATTCAAACCTTCGGTGCGCCCAACGGGCCTTCCTGTCCACCGACACCATCGCGGGGTCGACCAGGCTGAAGCGCATGGGCACCAGCCTGTCCTTGGAGTAGCGGAAGACGTAGCCCCTGCCGCGCATGTAGGCTTCGAGCACGCGCAGGAAGTCGGCCTCGCCAAAGTGCTCCATCGCGATGTCCAGGCGCCGCGCCATGGCCGTCAGCCGCTGCCGGTACTCCTCAGAGAACGTCCTTTTCTGCAAGATGGCGTGATAGGCGAGCGTGTAGAAATAGTCCTCGTCGTCCATCACATAGAAGCAGTCGCGCCTGACGCGCCGCGCCAGCAGGTCTTTTTCCCACTGCTCGCAGTAGTAGTCGTCGCCCACATGGCGCAGGTCGAGGCTCACATACTTTCCCCGCACATATATATAATAATGTGTGCCGTCGCCCTTGAAAGGCGGACAGTCCTTGTGGTCGGTGCCGGCATGTATGATGCGCATCACCTGCTGGCTGTCGGCGCAGAGCATGTCGATGTCGCCATGCCCGTCCTGGTACATCTCCGGCAGCAGGAGGTTGTCGTAGTTGCGCAGCACCAGATATTCCGCGCCGTGCCGGTTCAGCAGGCTGAAGACCTCGCTGATGTCCTGGTAGTCGGTCATTTCCATAAAGTTTAATTGTGTCCGTTGAAGGGCTCCATCGTGGCCTGGCCCTCGTGGGATATGCCCTCGCGGCGCAGCACAGAGCGGATGGTGAGGAAGACTATCAGCAGGTCGACGCGCAGCGAGCAGTGGTCGACGTACCACACGTCGTACTCGAACTTCTGCGCCCAGCTGATGGCGTTGCGCCCGTGGCACTGCGCCCACCCCGTGATGCCCGGCCGCACCTCGTGGCGGCGGGCCTGCACGGGCGAGTAGAGGGGCAGATACTGCACCAGCAGCGGCCGCGGCCCGATGAGGGCCATGTCGCCCTTGAGCACGTTCAGCAGCTGCGGCAGCTCGTCTATCGACGTGGAGCGCACGAGGCGCCCCACGCGGGTGAGCCGCTCGGCGTCGGGCAGCAGCCGCCCCTGGCCGTCGCGCTCGTCGGTCATGGTCTTGAACTTGATGACCTTGAAAATCTTTCCCCCGCGTCCCGGCCTGGGCTGCAGGAAGAAGGCCCCCGCCCCCTTGTTGGCGAAGTGAAGCCACACCGCCACCACAATCAGCAGGGGCGAGAGGACGGCCAGCGCCACCAGGGCGATGCAGAAATCAAGGACACGCTTGAAGAAATGCTTGTACATACAGGGAAGGAATGAAAGCGTTGGACTCAAGGCGGCTCAGGACAAGGCCCGTTTCAGGAAGTCCCAGCTCTCGGCGCGCCTTTGCGCCAAGACAGCATCCACCCGCGTGTAGTCAATCTCCTGAAGCGACTGGCAGTCTTGTGGTGTTTCCACCATCCTGTCCTCCAAGCCGAAGAGGCCCAGCAACGACTCGAAGCGCGACATGCCGCGCCCCTTGTTGCCCACCACGGCAAACTGCTTGTGGAAGAGAATGGAGAACACGCAGGCGTGGAACGAGTCGGTGAAGACGAAGGAAGCATCGCGGAAGTTGCGCAGCCATTCCTCCACCGGAGGCTGGATGCGCTCCTCTATGGGACGCTTCAAGTCGTCAAATTTGCCATTCGACTGCCTCACCGCCAGCTTCCTGTCGTGGGCCACGAGCTCGCAAAGTCTTGTTTTCTGCGGCGAGTCATCGAGCACATACGACATCAGGAACCGCCCGGCGGACTTCCCTCCCCCACCTATCAACTGCTCGTAATCGGAAGATTGCAGCAGCATGGTCGGGTCGAGCACCCACTGGGCGTCCACGCCGAAGCTCTCCTTGCACAGGCGCACGCCGCTCTGCTCGCGCACCGACACGGCGTCGAACCGCCGCAAGGCCCGCCCGCAGGCCTCGATCTGCTCCGGCGAGTACTCGCTGAGGTCGTCAAGTCCGAACGATGGCGCATAGGCGATGCGCCTGATGTTCCACCCTTGGGTAAAGGCGAGGAAGGCGTCGGCAATGTCTTCCTGCTCGCCCCACGTGGGACGGAAGAACACGTTGCGCCAAATCTGGTCGCTGCCTACGATGATGGCATCGTAATCGCCGGGGCGGATGTCGGCAAACGACACGATGCCGCGCCGCCTCAGATGGTCTTTGATAAACCGGTGAGTGTGTTGCGTAATGCGCAAGTCCTCGTCGCAATAGTGGAACGTGCTCCTCACCCAAATCTTCAGCTCGTCGGTCAGCCGCCGCAAGGGTGTCTCCTTGCGGTAAGCCCGCCGCCACGTCTCGGGCTGATGCCCCATCCGCAGGAGCACCTCCTGCAAGGCGTAGGCCTGGAGGATGCCGCCGTAATTGGCAATGGGTGGCAATGTTAGGATTCCTATTCTCATTTCTTTGTTGGCTTTCACTGCTTTCGCAGTCACTTTCCCAGCATCTTCCTTACGGCCTGCGTGGCCTTCCCGCCTATGGCCTTGCTCACCAGAGTCTTGGCCTTGACGACAGCTTCCTGCACCGGCGAGGGGGCGGCGGGCTCTATCAGATGGTTCAACTTGTAGATGGCGTCGCTCTCGTCCTGGCTGTCAGTGAACACTTCGAAGACCACCGAACGGGCCGGCTCCTCATCCAGGAAAGCCGGACAGGCCTTCAGAAACTCGTCCTTGCTTGATGCCGACAGATACCGGAACCCCAAATCCTCGGCATAATGCCTCACCAGCTTGTGCGACTTGTTGCCATAGTGGCGTGCCGCAGCGATATATTCGTCGGAAGCCTCGCCGAAGCGGGCGGCCTGATGGTTGTAGTTGCGGAACTCCGTCCCCTTGCCGTT
>CAZVWX010000262.1:0-3115 GCA_964631105.1 uncultured Prevotella sp.
CCTTGCGCCGCATCCGGCACGTCACGGTGGAGTCGACGATGATGGTGCGCACCAAGTCGCCCACGTCGGCCGTCTCGCCCCCCGTGGGCCAGATGCCGACGCCCATGCCGCGGAGCTCGGCCAGGAGCTGGTCGGTGCCATTGATGATGGCCGAAATCACCTCGCCCGGGACGAGCATCTTGTTTCTCCCGATGGTCGATGAGACCAGGATGTTGTCGACGGCCCCCACGCAGAGCAGGTCGTCGGTGTTCATCACGACGGCGTCCTGGGCGATGCCTTTCCATACGCTCAGGTCGCCCGTCTCCTTCCAGTACATATAGGCCAGGGCCGACTTCGTGCCGGCTCCGTCGGCGTGCATGATGTTGCAATAGTCGGGGTCGCCGCAGAGAATGTCGGGAATGATTTTGCAGAAGGCCTGCGGGAAGAGGCCCTTGTCGATGTTCTTGATGGCGTTGTGCACGTCCTCCTTGGCGGCGCTCACGCCGCGCATCATGTATCTGTTGTTCATCTTTTCGTGTTTTTAGGGTTCTTTGTTCCACATCTCCCACGAGGCGAAGGCCTGCAACAGGAGCATTTCCAGCCCGTTTTTCACCACGGCCCCCTGTGCGGCCCCTTTCTTCATGAAAAGCGTCTCGTCGGGATTGTATATCAAGTCGTAGAGCAGGTTGTGGGTGTCCATGGCCTCGTAGGGCAGCTGCGGGCACTCGTCGGTGTGGGGGTACATGCCGCAAGGCGTGCAGTTCACTATCACGTTGTACTCCCTCACTACGTCGGCTGTCACCTTATTATATTGTATGGTGCCCGGTCGCTCGTAGCGGCTCACGAGCACGGTTTCCAGTCCGAGCGACTTCAGCCCGAAGTTGATGGCCTTCGACGCGCCGCCCGTTCCCAGGATGAGCGCCTTCTTGTGCCAGGCGTTCAGCATGGGGTCTATGCTGCGCGTGAATCCGATGACGTCGCTGTTGTATCCCCTGAGGGCGATGCTCTTCCCCTTGTGCTCCACTTTCACCACGTTCACGGCCCCGATGCTCCGGGCCTCGGGGCTCACGGAGTCGAGAAAGCTGATGACTTTCTCCTTGTAGGGTATGGTGACGTTGAATCCCTTGAGGTTGGGGTTGGAGTCGATTACTTCCGGCAGGTCGTCGATGGAGGGAATCTCGAAGTTGACGTATTCCGCGTCGATGCCCTCGTCGGCAAATTTCTCGTTGAAATAGTTCTTCGAGAAGGAGTGGCCCAAGGGGAAGCCGATTAGTCCGTATTTGTCCATAATGCGTTGGTTGTTGTTGTCATTTCGTAGCGAAATACATGGTGCAGATGCCGAAGGTGAGGCGCCGGAAGCCGGCTTCGCTGAATCCGGCTTTGTGCAAGGCCTCCACCATGACTTCGCCTTGCGGGAAGGCCTCGATGGTGGCCGTGAGGTATTGGTAGGCCTTTCTGTCGTGTGAGATGAGCCTGCCGTAGGCGGGCATGATGGTGTGCGAGTAGAACTTGAAGAGCTGGTGCATGGGGAAGCGTTGCGGCTCGCACAGCTCGACGATGCTCAGATGGCCCCCCTTCCGCAGGATGCGGCACATCTCGGCCAGCCCGCGGTCCAGGTTCTTGAAGTTACTGATGCCGAAGGCCGAGGTGACGGCGTCGAACGAGCCGTCGTCGAACGAGAGGCTCATGCAGTCCTCGCGCTCGAAGGTGATGGTCGCTTCGAGTCCGGCCAGGCGCACCTTCTCCCTTCCCACGTCCATCATCCCCTCGGAGATGTCGACGCCCACGACTTCCTTCGGGTGGAGCATGCGGGCGGCCAGGATGGCGAAGTCGCCCGTCCCCGTGGCCACGTCGAGCAGGCGTTGCGGCTTGTGGGGGGCCAGCTGGGCGATGGCCTTGCGCCGCCACCGCTTGTCGATGTCCCACGACAGGCGGTGGTTGAAGGCGTCGTAGACGGGCGCGATGTTGTCGAACATCTTTTCCACCTGCCTGCCCTTGTCGCCTTTCGGGGCGTAGGGCCTGATGACTTCTTGTTCGTACATGGGCTTTCCGTTTCCCCCTCCCGGGCTTACTTGCGGCTGGCGAGCCATGCGCTTACGTTCCGTTCGATGCGTTGGGCGATGTCGCCTTCCTCGGCGGCCTTGTCGAATTTCTCGCCCGTGATGTGCTCGTAGAGCTCTATGTAGCGCTCGCTCACGCTTTCGGCGTAGGCGTCGGTGATTTCGGGCATTTGCTGGCCGGGCTGGTTCATGAAGCCGCGCTCCATCAGCCATTGCCGCACGAACTCCTTGGAGAGCTGCCGCTGGGGCTCGCCCTTGGCCAGCTTCTCCTCGTAGCCGTCGGCATAGAAGTAGCGGCTGGAGTCGGGCGTGTGGATTTCGTCGATGAGGTAGAGCTTGCCGTCGCGCTTGCCGAACTCGTACTTCGTGTCGACGAGGATGAGGCCGCGCCGGGCCGCAATCTCCTGCCCGCGGGCGAAGAGGCGGCGCGTCCAGTCCTCGATGACGGCATAGTCCTCAGCACTCACGAGGCCTTGGCTGATGATTTCCTCCTTCGAGATGTTCATGTCGTGGCCTTCGTCGGCCTTGGTCGTCGGCGTGATGATGGGCTGGGCGAACCGCTCGTTCTCGCGCATGCCGTCGGGCAGAGCCACACCGCACAGGTTGCGGCATCCGTCCTTGTAGGCCCGCCAGGCGCTGCCGGTGAGGATGGACCGGATGATCATCTCTACGCGGAACCCCTCGCACTTCAGCCCCACGGTGACCATCGGGTCGGGCGTGGCAAGCTTCCAGTTGGGGCAGATGTCGGCCGTGCGGTCGAGGAACTTGGCGGCAATCTGATTCAGCACCTGGCCCTTGAAGGGGATGCCCTTGGGCAGCACGACGTCGAAGGCCGAAATGCGGTCGGTCGCCACCATGACGATGAGGTCGTCGTCGATGTCGTACACATCTCTCACCTTGCCATGGTAAACACTCTTCTGTCCATCAAAATGGAAGTCAGTCTGGGTTAAAGCTTTCATATCTCTTGTGTATGTTAATCTCTCTTTTCGTTTATGATTGTGTATTGTCCCCCCGATGGTTTCAGCCGTGGCCCTCTTGGCCCGGCTTTTGTTCTTTCCTCCTTTTCCGCTCTTCCT
>CAZVWX010000263.1:0-3103 GCA_964631105.1 uncultured Prevotella sp.
ATTGTTGAGGTGCAGCGTACCTTATTAAAAGTATGGGATTGTGGAACCAAGCAAAGCTAAATAAGAAGTCTTTCTTAATGAAAGGTACTGCAAACCGAAGACAATACAAAATGAACGCGGTCATTTTTGTTGTCCGGATAATGCGTGCTCCCGTTGACATTTTGGAAGTCGGAAGGCGAAAAACATAAATATATGATAAATTATTTGGCCATATCAAAATAAAAGTGTAATTTCGCACACGTTATCGCATGACAAACTCAAACTTAAATAAACAAGCAGATGAAGAAGTACAATTTTAACGCAGGCCCCTCGATGTTGCCCCGTGAGGTAATCGAGAACACGGCCAAGCAAATTTTGGATTTCAACGGCTCGGGCCTTTCCCTGATGGAAATCAGCCACCGTGCCAAGGACTTCCAGCCCGTTGTGGACGAAGCTGTCGCGCTCATCAAGGAGCTGCTCGCCATCCCCGAGGGCTACTCGGTCATCTTCCTCGGCGGCGGCGCCTCGCTGCAATTCATGCAGATTCCCGCCAACTTCCTGATTAAAAAAGCCGGATATGTGAACTCGGGCACGTGGGCCAAGAAGGCCATGAAGGAGGCCAAGCTCTTCGGCGAGGTGGTGGAAGTGGCTTCGTCGGCCGCCGACAACTACACCCATCTGCCCCATGGCTACGACATCCCCGCCGACCTGGACTATCTGCACATCTGCACCAACAACACCATCTTCGGCACCGAGCTGCGCAAGGACATCGACTCGCCCGTGCCCCTGATTGCCGACATGAGCTCCGACATCATGAGCCGCCCCGTGGACGTGTCGAAATACAACGCCATCTATGCCGGCGCACAAAAGAACATGTCGATGGCGGGCGTCACCGTCATCATCGTCAAAGAAAGCGAGCTGGGCAAGGCTCCGCGCGAGCTGCCTACGATGATAGACTACCGCACGCACGTGGAGAAGGGCAGCATGTTCAACACGCCGCCCGTGGTGCCCATCTACTCGCTGCTGGAGACCATGCGGTGGGTGAAGGCGCAAGGCGGCGTGGAGGAGATGGACCGCCGGGCACAGGAGCGCGCGCGCATCGTCTACGACGAAATCGACCGCAACAAGCTCTTCCGGGGCACCGTCGACGAGGCCGACCGCTCGCTGATGAACATCTGCTTCGTGATGAACGACGAATACAAGGAGCTTGAGAAGCCCTTCCTCGACTTCGCCACGGAGCGCGGCATGGTGGGCATCAAGGGACACCGCTCGGTGGGCGGATTCCGGGCCTCATGCTACAACGCGCAGACGCTGGAGGGCGTGAACGCACTGGTCATGGCCATGAAGGACTTCGAGGCTGAACATTAATAAAGAAAGGTGGAAAAATGAAAATACTCATCGCAACCGAAAAACCCTTCGCGGCCGCAGCCGTGGAGGGCATCAAGAAAGAGCTTGAGGGCGCCGGCAACGAGGTGGCCCTGCTCGAGAAATACACTGACAAGGCCCAGCTGCTCGACGCCGTGAAGGACGCCGACGCCCTCATCGTGCGGTCGGACAAAATCGACAAGCAGGTGCTCGACGCCGCCTCAAAGCTGAAAATCGTGGTGCGTGCCGGAGCGGGCTACGACTCCATCGACACGGCCTATGCCAAGGAAAAGGGCATCGTGGTGGAGAACACGCCGGGACAGAACGCCAACGCCGTGGCCGAACTGGTGTTCGGACTGCTCGTCTACACCGTGCGCAACTTCTACAACGGCAAGGCGGGCACGGAGCTCCGGGGCAAGCGGCTGGGCATCCTGGCCTTCGGCAACGTGGGGCGCAACGTGGCACGCATCGCCAAGGGCTTCGGCATGGAGGTGTCGGCCTACGACGAGTTCGTGCCGGCCGAAAAAATCGAGGCTCAAGGCGTGAAGGCCGCCAAGAGCCAGGACGACTTGTTCGAGCATAACGACATTGTGTCGCTGCACATCCCCGCCACCCGCGAGACCATCAAGAGCATCAACTACGAGCAGGCGAACCGCCTGCCCAAGAACGCCATCCTCATCAACACCGCACGCAAGGAGGTGATTGACGAGGAGGGGCTGCTCAAGCTCCTGGCCGAGCGCACCGACTTGAAATACATTACCGACATCAAGCCGGACGCCGACGCCGAGTTCAAGAAGTTCGAGGGACGCTATTTTGCCACACCCAAGAAGATGGGCGCGCAGACGGCCGAGGCCAACGTGAACGCCGGCATTGCCGCCGCCAGGCAAATCAACGCCTTCTTCAAGGACGGCGACACCAAGTTCCAGGTGAACAAGTAACCCCGAGCCATGGCTAAAGTCAAACCCTTCAAAGGACTGCGCCCGCCCAAGAATCTGGTGGAGCGGGTGCAGTCGCGCCCATACGATGTGCTCGACTCCGAAGAGGCAAGAGAGGAGGCCGACGGCAACGAGATGAGCCTGTACCACATCATCAAGCCCGAAATCAACTTTGAGCCGGGAACTTCGGAATATGAGCCGCGCGTCTACGACGAGGCCGTCCGTCAATTCAAGAAATTCCAGGACGAAGGATGGCTGGTCGAGGACGCCGAGGAGCACTACTACATATACGCGCAGACCATGAACGGGAAGACGCAGTACGGCATCGTGCTGGGAGCGTCTGTCGACGACTATCTCAACGGCGTCATCAAGAAGCATGAGCTCACCCGGCGCGACAAGGAGGAGGACCGCATGAAGCACGTGCGCGCGCTCGACGCCAACCTGGAGCCGGTGTTCTTTGCCTATCCCGACAACGCCGCCCTCGACGCGCTGCTCAAGCGCTATGCCGCCACGCAGCCGGAATACGACTTCGTGGCCCCGGGCGACGGCTTTCGCCACCGGTTGTGGGTGGTGGGCGACAAGGACGACATCGACACCATCACGCGGGCGTTCGCGGAAATGCCATCGCTCTATATCGCCGACGGCCATCACCGGTCGGCGGCCGCCGCACTGGTGGGGGCCGAGAAGGCCCGCAACAACCCCAGCCACAACGGCAGCGAGGAGTACAACTACTTCATGGCCGTGTGTTTTCCGGCAAGCCAGCTCACCATCCTGGACTACAACCGGGTGGTGAAAGACCTGAACGGCATGACGGCGGAGGAGTT
>CAZVWX010000264.1:0-3091 GCA_964631105.1 uncultured Prevotella sp.
CCAAGTTCTCGATGTACTGCGTCTACTCCTTCTTCATCTCGCTGCTCATCTATCCCATCTCGGGCCACTGGACGTGGGGCGGCGGCTGGCTGAATGCAGCCGACGGCAACTTCATGATGAACACCTTCGGCACGAGCTTCCACGACTTCGCCGGCTCGGCCGTGGTCCACTCGGTGGGCGGCGTGCTCGGCCTCATCGGCGCCATCGCCCTGGGCCCGCGCATCGGCAAGTATCGCAAGGACGGCAAGAGCAACGCCATTCCCGGCCACAGCCTGGCCTTGGCAGCCCTGGGCGTGTTCATCCTTTGGATGGGCTGGTTCGGGTTCAACCCCGGCTCCACGCAGGCTGCCGCCGGACTGGAGGCCCGCACGAGCATCTCGCACGTCTTCCTGACCACCAACCTCGCCGCCGTCTGCGGCGGACTGGGCACGATGATTTTCACCTGGATTCGCTATGGCAAGCCTTCCTTCTCGCTCACTCTGAACGGCGTGCTGGCCGGACTCGTGGGCATCACGGCTGGATGCGACATGGTGAGCCCTGCCGGAGCCGTGGCCATCGGGGCCATCTGCGGCGTTGTGCTGCCCATCTCGGTGTCGTTCATCGACCAGAAGCTGCACATCGACGACCCCGTGGGCGCCAGCTCGGTGCACGGCGTGTGCGGCATCCTGGGCACCATCCTCACCGGAGTGTTCAGCTTGAGCGAGGGATGCCTCTATGGCCACGGCTTCGGATTCCTAGGAGCCCAGGTCTTCGGCATCATCATCATCGACCTATGGGCGGCCGTCTGCGGCGTGATGCTCTTCTTCGGCATCAAGAAACTCTTCGGCCTGCGTGTTGACCGCCGCATCGAGGAAGAGGGGCTCGACATCTACGAGCACGGCGAGAGCTGCTACAGCGCATAAGCAAATTGCTGCATCCCCCGGCGGCGCTTTCTTCCAGAAGTGCCGTCGGGAGCCCCTCACTTGGCCCAAGTGAGATGACAGGATGGCCCAAGTGAGGGGTTTGTTTGGCCCAAGTGAGGGCCCGAGAATGGCCTTCTTGCAAAGCTTCGCCAATCAGAACGCTATTGATATGAAGCATGTGAGGCGAGAGGACGAAAAATGTCAAACCAACTAATAAAGGAAAGAGAATGAAAAAGATTGAAGCCATTATCCGCAAGACCAAGTTCGATGACGTGAAAGAGGCCCTCCTGGCCGCCGACATCGAGTGGTTCTCCTATTACGACGTGCGTGGCGAGGGCAAGATGCGCCAGGAGCGCATCTATCGCGGCGTGATGTACAACACGAGCAGCATCGAGCGCGTGCTGATGAACATCGTCGTGCGCGACAAGAACGTGGAGAAGACCGTGGCCGCCATCGAGGGCGCGGCCCGGACGGGCGAGGTGGGCGACGGACGCATCTTCATCATCCCCGTCGAGGACACCATCCGCATCCGCACCGGCGAGCGAGGCGACATTGCCCTCTACAACGCCGAGCAGGAGAAGTGACAGGAGAGAAGCAACCGGAAATAAACCATAAAAGAAAGAAAAAATGCTTGATACAGGAAATACCGCCTGGCTCACCATGGCGACCATATTGGTGATGTTGATGACCGTGCCCGCCCTGGCACTGTTCTACGGAGGCCTCGTCCGTTCGAAAAACATCCTGAGCGTGCTCATGCAGTGCCTCGTCATCACGGCGCTGTGCTCGCTGCTGTGGATATTCTTCGGCTACAGCTGGGTCTTCGGCACCGGTTTCGAGGGCTCGTCGCTGGGCGCGTTCATCGGCGGATTCGACAAGGCAATGATGCACGGCATCGGCATCGGCACCATCAAGGCCGGCCCCAATGTGCCCGAGCTCACCTATGTGATGTTCCAGTGCATGTTTGCCGTCATCACCCCGGCGCTCATCATCGGCGCCTTTGCCGAGCGGCTGCGCTTCCCCTCGTTCGTGGTGTTCATCATCCTCTGGAGCGTCATCGTCTATTATCCCATGGCCCACTGGGTGTGGGGCGGAGGCTTCCTGCAGCAGATGGGAGCCATCGACTTTGCCGGCGGACTCGTGGTCCACATCAATGCGGGCATTGCGGCCCTGGTGATGTGCCTCCTGCTGGGCCGCCGCAGCGACTACCGCCCCGGCCGCCCCATCCCCGCCGCCAACGTGCCGTTCGTCTTCATCGGAGCCTCCATGCTCTGGCTGGGCTGGTTCGGATTCAACGCCGGAAGCGGCCTGGCCGCCGACGGGCTCGACGCCAACGCCTTCATCACCACCCATGTGGCCACGGCGGCCGCCGCGCTGACGTGGATGGTCATCGACTGGATTTATAACGGCAAGCCCACCTGCGTGGGCATGTGCACCGGCGCCGTGGCCGGGCTGGTGGCCATCACTCCCGCCGCCGGCAGTGTGGACGTGCTCGGGGCGCTCTGCATTGGCGTCATCGTCAGCCTGGTGTGCTACTTCATGGTGGCCACGGTGAAGCGGAAGCTGGGCTACGACGACGCCCTCGACGCCTTCGGCGTTCACGGCATAGGCGGCATCGTGGGCTCGGTGCTCACTGGTGTGTTCTGCGTCAAGGCCGTCGGCGGCGTCGACGGTCTCGTGGCCGGAAGCTGGCGCCAGCTGGGCGTGCAGCTGCTCTCCACCGTCTTCTCCATCGCCTACAGCGGCATTCTCACCTTCGTGCTCTTCAAGCTCATCGACAAGGTGATGGGCATGCGCGTCGACCGCCGTGTGGAGGAAGAAGGCCTCGACATCTACGAGCACGGCGAGAGCGCCTATGGCAACTAATCGGAATGGCAAACTTGGATAACCCTTTAAAACTGATATACTGACATGTGTGGTATCGTATCCATTTTCAACATACAGGAGCAGACTCCTGAACTGCGCCAGAAGGCTCTGCGCATGAGCCAGAAAATACGCCATCGCGGCCCCGACTGGAGCGGCATCTATTGTGGAGGCTCGGCCATCCTGGCCCACGAGCGCCTGAGCATCATCGACCCCGAGTCGGGCAAGCAGCCCCTCTTCTCGCCCGACAAGAAGCAGGTGTTGGCCGTGAACGGCGAGATATACAATCACCAGGCCATCCGTGCACAGTTCCCCGGCTATGCGTTCCA
>CAZVWX010000265.1:0-3047 GCA_964631105.1 uncultured Prevotella sp.
CCAACCCGAAGGCCGAATACCTGATTCCCTGGGTGGTGAACAAGCTCATCAACGACGGCACGGCCACCTGCGAGGTGCTCGACACCACGAGCAAGTGGTTCGGCGTGACCTACAGCGCCGACCGCCCCGCCGTGGTGGCCAAGATTCAGAAGCTCGTCGACGAAGGCGTCTACCCCAACAAGCTCTTTTAATGCAAATTGACATTCTGACCGAAAAGGAAGCCGCTACCCTCAAAGAGTTGATAGCGGCTTCGTCGCATATCCTGGTCACCGCACACAAGTCGCCCGACGGCGACGCCCTGGGGGCGTGCCTGGGCTGGACCGAATACCTGCGCTCGGTGGGCAAGGAGCCGCACGTGGTGGTGCCCGACGCCTTCCCCGACTTCCTGCGCTGGCTGCCCGAAGCGGACAAGATTGTCCGCTTCGACAAGCACGCCGACGTGGCGAAGGCTCTCTTCGACGAGGCCGACCTCGTGTTCTGCCTCGACTTCAACGAGCCGGGGCGCGTCGAGGAGATGGAGCCGCTGCTCAGCGGCTGCAAGGCCGACAGGGTGCTCATCGACCACCACCTGAACCCCAACATCGAGGCGCGGCTCACCGTGTCGCACCCCGAGATGTCGTCGACGTGCGAGCTCGTCTTCCGCCTGGTCTGGCAGCTGGGAGCCTTCGAAAGCATGAGCCGCCAGTGGGCCGTGTGCGTCTATTGCGGCATGATGACCGACACGGGGGGGTTCACCTACAACTCCTCCCGCCCGGAGATTTACTTCATCATCTGCCAGCTGCTCACCAAGGGCATCGACAAGGACAAAATCTACCGCAAGGTGTACGACAACTACAGCGCGTGGGCCATCCGGTTCAGAGGGTACCTGATGCTGCAAAAGATGAACCACCTGGCCGACGCGCACGCCTGCTTCTACAGCGTGTCGAGAAGCGAGATGTCGCGCTTCCGCTTCACCAAGGGCGACCTGGAGGGACTGGTGAACGTGCCGCTGCGCATCAAGGGCGTGCGGCTCTCCATAGCGCTGCGTGAGGACACCGAGCGCGACAACCTGGTGCTGGTGAGCCTGCGGTCGGTAGGCACCTTCCCCTGCAACCGCATGGCGGCCGACTTCTTCAACGGGGGCGGCCACCTGAACGCCAGCGGGGGGAAGCTGAACTGCACGCTCGCCGAAGCCGAGCAGGTGGCGCGCCAGGCCATCGCGGCCTATGCGCAGATGCTGGGGGCGTGAAGCCCCGGGGAACCGGCCACATCCGGAAACGCGAATCCCCCCGCAGGCACGGAGCCTGCGGGGGGATTCGCGTTGCAAGGCCGTCAGGCGGTCAGGCCATGAAGTAGTCCTCCAGCTCCGCAGCCGCCTCCATGCCGGCGTTGGGCAGGTCCTTGATGATGCGTCCGTGCTCCATGAGTGCGATGCGGCTGCTGATTTCCACCGTGTGCTGCAGGTTGTGGCTGGAGACGAGGATGGTGGCCCCGCTCCGCTCGCCATAGGAGCTGAGCATGCGCTTGAGGATGTTCTGCCCCGAAGGGTCGAGGAAGTTGAAGGGTTCGTCGAGGATGAGCAGCTGGGGCTCGGCCAGCATGGCGGCGATGATGCCCACCTTCTGCTTGTTGCCCGCCGAGAGGTCGCGGATGAACTTGTGCTGGCCGTAGATTTCGCCGGCGGCGAAGTCCTCGGTGCGCTCCAGCCGGCGGGCCACCTCGTCGCGCGAGAGCCCGTTCACCTTGCCCACATACTCCAGATACTCCTCGGGCGTGAGGAAGTCGATGAGGAAGCCCTCGTCGATGTAGGCCCCGGTGAAGTCCTTCCAGGCCTCGTCGCGTGCCGGACTAATGGTGGTTCCGTCGGCAAGGACGTAATCCACCCGCCCGCCGTCGGCCTTCACCAGGTCGAGCATCAGTCTGAAGAGCGTGGTCTTTCCGGCGCCATTGTTGCCCACCAGGCCGAGCATCTCGCCCGCGCCCACCGAGAATTCGGGAATGTCGACAGCCGTCTTGTCCCCGAACCTCTTGGTCAAAGCGTCAATTCTGATTTCCATCCCTCCTATGCGATTCCGCGCCCGTGGCAGTTCTTGAACTTCTTGCCCGAGCCGCACGGGCAGGGGTCGTTGGGGCGCGGCATCTTCTTGGCCACGTAGGGCGTGCGGTTGCGCTGCGGCGCTCCCTCGCGGGTGTCGCGGTTCATGGCGGCCTGCTGAGCCTGGCGCTCACGCTCCTCGTCGAGGTCCTGCTTCTGCTCCGTGTAGCGCTGCGAGCGCGTCTCGGGGGCGGCCTCCTGCACGCCCTGCTGCTGAAGCAGCTCCTCGGGGAACTTGCCGCGCGTGAGGATGCCGGCGATGCGGGTGTTCATGTCGTCAATCATGCTGTCCCAGCGCTTCACGCTCTCCAGCTTGAACACCAGCAGCGGGTCCTTCTGCTCGTAGGACGCGTTCTGCACGCTGTGGCGGAGCTCGTCGAGCTGGCGCAGGTTCTCCTTCCAGTCGTCGTCGATGATGTGGAGCATGATGGACTTCTCGAACTGCGTCATCACGCTGCGGCAGTCGGTCTTCACGCCCTCGTCCAGATTGCAGGGAATCTGATAGACCCGCTTGCCGTCGGTGATGGGCACCACGATGTTCTCCAAGTGTCCGTATTGCCCGCTGGGGTTGGTCTCCTTCTCCTGCTCCAGTCGCTGGAACGTGGGCAGCACGGCGGCCTGTATGCGCTCGCTCTTGCGCTTGAAGCTGGCCATGGCGTCCTGGAAGGCACGCTCGGCCAGGTCGTCCTTGCTGCTGTTCTCAAACTCGTCGGCCGTGAAGGGGCACTCCATCGCGAGCACTTTCAGGAAGTTCTCCTTCGCACCCTCGTAGTCGTTCGTGTTCACGATGTTGACGATGCGGTCCCAGATGAGGTTGGTGATGTCCATCCCGATGCGCTCGCCCATGAGGGCGTGGCGGCGCCGCTCGTAGATGACGGTGCGCTGCTTGTTCATCACGTCGTCATATTCGAGGAGGCGCTTGCGGATGCCGAAGTTGTTTTCCTCCACCTTCTTCTGCGCGCGCTCGATGCTG
>CAZVWX010000266.1:0-3042 GCA_964631105.1 uncultured Prevotella sp.
GGGCTACGGCGAGCTCTTCACCGCACCACTGGCCAGCAGCGAGCGCCGCGTCGACCTCTCCGACGACCACTACGACGGCAACTACGGCAGCATCACCTCCTTCACCTACAAGGCCAACACGTCGGCGGCACGCGTGAGCAACTATCGCCGCGTGGGCTTCTACAAGGAGAAGTACGCCAGCGCCACCCACCGCGACCAAGGCCAGTACGGTGCCTACATGAACAACTACATGTGCCTGAACCTCGGCTATGCCGGATGGATTCAGATGACGTCGCCCACCATCATCGCGGGCAAGTACAAGGTGGTGCTCCACTATCTGAAGGACATCACCCTGAACAAGCTCTTCGCCGGCGGCTCGCTCACCCGCTTCGACCTCGACGACAACACCACCAGCCAGTATGTCTTCAAGGGCCTCACCACCATGCCCCTCTACGGCACGGCCGAGCTCACCCTCTGGAACCAGATTGAGTTCGAAGGCTCCGGCAACCACACGTTCAAGGTGACCATGATGGACATCAACGCCAAAGAGAGCAACACCTACCACCAGATGCTCGACTATCTGGAGTTCATTCCCATTGAATAAAACAAAAGCAACATGAAAAAGATATATTGTTTCCTGCCCATACTCGCAGCCCTGCTCGCAGCTTCCTGCTCCGACTGGGACGACCACTTCGACGAGAGCGGCATCACGACCGCCGACATGGAGATATACGACGGCGACATCGTCAGCTACATGAAGAACACGGCCGACGTGAGCCAGATGTCGGCCCTGTTCGAGCAGAACGGCATCTACGACAGCACCTACACCAACAAGAACTACACCTTCATCGTGTGCAGCAACGAAGTGCTCGGGGCCGGCGCCACGACGGGCCGCACCTTTGCCGAGAACTCCGTTTCCGACGAGGCCGTCTCGCCCACCTCACTCACCGACGGCTTCGGCATCAGCACGCGCAGCGGCAAATACGTGTGGGTCTACGGCTCGGGCCTCCAGGCCCGTCTCGACGTGAGCAACATCGTCAAGGCCGTGAAGGCCGACAATGGCTACATCTACTACGTCGACCAGCCCATCCCCGTGCGCCAGTCGGTCTACGAATACCTGAAGAGCCTGGGCGGCGACTACGCCGACTTCAAGGCCCTTGTCGAGAAATACGAGCAGCGCTGGTTCGACCGCGAGCACAGCTCGGCCACCGGCGTCAACAATGCCGGCATGACCGTCTACGACTCCATCTGGACGACGCGCAGCGAGCTCATGGACCGCTACACCGAGAGCGGCGTGCCCTCGTGGAACATGCGCGATGAGAACTATGTCACCACCATGTTCATCCCCACCAACGAGCAAATCTCCACGGCCATCAACAACGCGCTCGACTCCATCCCCGTCTGGCTGAACCGCGAGGCCACCGACGCCGACCGCGAGAAGTTTGAGCAGTGGATTGTGAAGGCCTGCTTCGTCAACCGCCGCCTCAGCGACAGCGAGGTGGAGCGCACCGCGGCCGACTTCACCTGCGTGGGCGGCTACCAGCAAATCATCGACGAGCAGGCCGACGAGACCACCTACAAGGAAATCGACCCGGCCTACTGGCGCCCCAGCGTCCAGACCGTCAACACCTCCAGCCGTGTCGACCTGAGCAACGGCGAGGCCTACTACACCACCAACCTGAAGATTCCCAACCACATCGTCATCTACCGTGTCAAGTCGCGGTTCTATGAGTTGTGGAACGCCATGACCACCGCCCAGCAGAACCAGTACTTCCGCTGGACCAACTGGGAGATGCCAATGGTCATCAACGACTGCCAGGGCGAGTTCACCCTCTCGCCGTCGCTTCCCACGATGTACTATCACGAGCTCACCGCCGTGCCCACCGCCCAGGCCATCGCCGACTCGCTCACCTGCTCGGTCGACTACGACGGGCTGGTCTACGACGAGGCTGCCGACGCCGTCCACGAGGTGCACCTTCCCGCCGGCGAATACTATCTGCGCATGGGCTTCAAGCACTCGCTGAAGTATAGTGTCAGCATCTACTTCAACGACTCGCTCCTTGTCAAGGACATGGGCCTGAACGGAACGGGCAGCAACTTCCACTTCGACCGTGGCGCGGCCAGCGAGGTGCCCAAGTACGGTCTGGGCGGCATCGCCTATCCCGAGGGCTTCGACGTCGACTACTGGCAGACCCTCGACCCGAAGGCCATCGCCTACGACACCGACGGCTACACCGTCGGCATCGTCCGCCTGGCCCACAGCGGCAACTTCCACATCACCGTCTCCAGCTTCGACAACGCACAGAACTATCCCCAGGGCTCCATGCAGCGCAACAAGAGCAACATCCAGCAGCTCATGATGTACCACTGGTGTCTGCGTCCCACAATCAACAACTACTAACCTCGTCCACACAGACTATGAAGAAAATATATATGCTTGTAGCCGCCTGCTGCATCGCCATGTCGGCATCGGCTCAAAAAACAATAAAGTCGCAGGTCAGGAGCACCGACAGCCAGCCGGTCAAGGGCGCCATCGTCTCCGTCGTCGGCGACACCATCTCGGCCCTGACCGACGAAAAGGGGTTCTTCAAGATTCCCAACCGCGGCAAGGCCATCGTCAACATCAGCGCCGACGGCTACTATTCCCAGCAGTTCCCCGTCACCTACCTGCAGAAGAAGTCTGACGGCGGCAACTTCGTCATCACGCTCGTACCGCGCGACGAGAGCGACTACAGCGGCTACGTCATCACCCCCTTCAAGACCGAGGGCCGCGGCGAGGCGACGGCCACCGACGCCGGCCTTGAGAACAAGGACTTCAGCGAGAAGCTGAACATCGGAGCCGCCGTGGGCAACGACATCGCCGGCCTGCAAGTCATCGAGAAGAGCGGCGCCCCCGGCGAGGGCTCCTACATGAACGTGCGGGGCATCCACACCCTCACGGCCGAGAACAACCCGCTGATTGTCATCAACGGCGTGCCATTCTTCACCAACCAGAACGTCTCCGACGTCATCAACGGCTACAGCCGCGACCTGCTCTTCGGCTACAATCCCAAGGACATCAAG
>CAZVWX010000267.1:0-3040 GCA_964631105.1 uncultured Prevotella sp.
CAACCCGGCTGCTCGGCCTGCCTGGCCATGAACGACGACAAGATTCCGGCCGGCAAATACTCCGTATCGACAAGCAACCGCAACTTCGAGGGACGGCAGGGCCCCGGCGCACGCACCATCCTGGCCTCGCCCCTCGTGGCCGCCGCAGCCGCCGTCACCGGCAAAATCACTGACCCAAGAACATTGTAAGCGATGAAACAGAAATTTGACGTTATCACATCGACGTGTGTACCCCTCCCACTGGAGAATGTCGACACCGACCAAATCATACCGGCACGCTATCTGAAGCTCACCCAAAAGGACGGCTTCGGCCCCTATCTCTTCCATGACTGGCGCTTCAATGCCGATGGAAGCGAGAAGAAGGACTTCGTGCTCAACAACCCCGACTTCAAGGACGCCGTCATCCTCGTGGCGGGCAAGAACTTCGGCTCGGGCTCCAGCCGGGAGCACGCCGCATGGGCCATTGCCGGCTATGGCTTCAGAGTGGTCATCAGCTCGTTCTTCGCCGACATCCACAAGAACAACGAGCTCAACAATTTCGTGCTGCCAGTGGTGGTGGGCGAGGACTTCCTCAAGGAGCTCTTCGACAGCATCCGGAACGACCACCACACGCAGGTGCGCGTGGACCTGCCCAACCAAACCGTCACCAACCTGGCCACCGGACGGAGCGAGAGGTTCGAAATCAACGGATACAAGAAACATTGCCTGATCAACGGGCTCGACGACGTGGACTTTCTCGTGGGAAACCGCGGCAAGGTTGAGGCGTGGGAAAAGGCGCACAAGGCATAAAACCTCCGCATGCGGATGAAACGGGAAGAGATGGAAGGAAAGCGGCAAGGCCGGTGGGTGGAGATTCTCGATTCCACCCTGCGCGACGGCGAGCAGACCAATGGCGTGTCGTTCCTGCCACACGAAAAGCTCATGATAGCCCGCTTCCTGCTCCACGACGTGGGGGTGGACAGGCTTGAGGTGGCCTCGGCACGCGTCTCTGAAGGCGAGAAGAAGGCCGTGGCCATGATTTGCCAATATGCGCAAAGCATAGGCAGGCTGGACAGCATCGAGGTGCTCGGGTTCGTGGACGGGCGGAAATCGGTCGACTGGATTCACGAATGCGGCGGAAAGGTCATCAACCTGCTGGCCAAGGGCTCGCTGAAGCATTGCACGCAGCAATTGAAGAAACAGCCCCAAGAGCACATCGAGGACATCCTCGACGTGCTCGACTATGCACAAAAGGTCGGGATGCGCGTCAACCTCTACCTGGAGGATTGGTCGTCGGGCATGCAGCAGAGTCCGGGCTATGTGGAGCAGATGATGGACGCCTTGGCCAACACGCCCATCCACCGCTTCCTCTTGCCCGACACGCTGGGCATCCTGACACCGACGCAGGTGTCGGAATATATTCACCGGATGGTGGGCATGTGGCCCCAGTGCCGGTTCGACTTCCACGCGCACAACGATTACGACCTGGCCGTGGCCGACAGCCTGGCCGCTGTGGAAGCGGGGGCCACGGGGGTGCACGTCACCGTGAACGGCCTGGGCGAGCGTTGCGGCAACGCCCCGCTCAGCTCGGTGCAGGTGGCCCTCCACGACCAACTGCACATCAACACGCACATCGACGAGACCACCCTGCTCGACGCGTCGCATCTGGTGGAGGGCTACAGCGGCATTGCCGTGGCGCCAAACGCGCCGGTCGTGGGCGACAACGTGTTCACACAAGTGGCTGGCGTACATGCCGATGGCGACAAAAAGGGAAACCTTTACAGCAACGAGCTCAAGCCCGAACGCTTTGGACGCCACCGCGAGTACGCCCTGGGCAAGAACAGCGGCAAGGCCAACATCATCCAGAACTTGAACGAGCTCGGACTGGCCCTCACCCCCGAACAAACCAAGGCCGTGACAAGGCGCATCACCGAACTGGGCGACCGCAAGCAGCTGGTGACGCAAGACGACCTGCCATACATCGTGAGCGACGTGCTCAAGCACGATGCTCCCGAGGACGACGTGAAGCTGGTGAGCTACATGGTGTCCACATCCTACGGGCTGAAGCCCATCGCGAGCTTGAAAGTGAACATCCACGGCCACGACTATGAGGCCGACAGCACCGGCGACGGACAATACGACGCCTTCGTGAAAGCCTTGCGCAAGATTTACCGGGAGAAGCTGGGACGCTCGTTCCCCCTGCTGGAAAACTACCAGGTGAGCATCCCCCCGGGCGGGCGCACCGACGCCCTGGTGCAGACCGTCATCACCTGGCGGAAGGACGACGCAACGGTGTTCCGCACACGCGGACTCGACGCCGACCAGACCGAGGCGGCCATCAAGGCCACCATGAAGATGCTCAACATGATTGAGCAGCCCCTCGAAGAGCGCATCTCGCCACGAAACTACAATGTGGACGCGCCCTGAGCCGACCGCCGCACGCTCCACATGACACGAAAACAAGAAAAAACCAATATCAACACATCCTATGGACTTAAAAATTGCAGTACTCCCCGGCGACGGTATCGGACCGGAGATCATGAAGCAGGGCGTTTCCGTCCTCGACGCCATTGCCGAGAAGTTCGGCCATCATTTCAGCTACAAGGAGGCCATCTCCGGAGCCCATGCCATTGATGCCGTGGGCGACCCCTTCCCCGACGAGACGTTCAAGACCTGCATGGACGCCGACGCCGTGCTCTTCGCCGCCGTTGGCGACCCACGCTTCGACAACGACCCGACGGCCAAGGTGCGCCCCGAGCAGGGGCTGCTGGCCATGCGCAAGAAGCTCGGCCTCTTCGCCAACGTGCGCCCCGTGGCCACCTTCGACACCCTCCTGCACATGAGTCCGCTCAAGGACGAGCTCATCAAGGGAGCCGACTTTGTCGTCATCCGCGAGCTCACGGGGGGCATGTACTTCGGCGAAAAGCACCAGGACGACAACGTGGCCTGGGACACCGACATCTACCACCGCTACGAGATAGAGCGCATCCTGAAGGTGGCCTTCCAGTTCGCCATGCGCCGCAACAAGCACCTCACCGTGGTCGACAAGGCCAACGTCCTG
>CAZVWX010000268.1:0-3036 GCA_964631105.1 uncultured Prevotella sp.
GAACGCCCACGAGGCCACGCGCCCCACGGGGCTGGCCCGCACATGGCCCAACCTGGTGGGCAACGAGAGCGCGAGGGGCACGGAGTACGAGGCCTTCGGCGGCAGCCTGCCCAGCCACACGGTCATCCTGCCCTTCACACGCCTGCAAGGCGGCCCGATGGACTACACGCCGGGCATCCTGGAGACGCAGCTGAAGACGTGGAGCCAGAACCCGTCCTACGTGCACACCACGCTCTGCGGCCAGCTCGCCCTCTACCTCGTGATGTGGGGGCCGCTGCAAATGGCGGCCGACCTGCCCGAGAACTACGCCAAGTTCGACGACGCGTTCCAGTTCATTCGCGACGTGGCCGCCGACTGGGACGACTCCCGCTACCTGGAGGCCGAGCCGGCACGATACATCACCGTGGCACGCAAGGCCAAGGGCACCGACAACTGGTTTGTGGGCGGCAAGTGCGACGAGCATCCCCACGAGGCCGTGGTCAGCCTGGACTTCCTCGACAAGGGGCGCAAGTATGAGGCCACCATCTACGCCGACGCCAAGGACGCCGACTACGAGAAGAACCCCAAGGCCTACACCATCACGAAGCGGACGGTGGGCCGCGGCACGAAGCTGAAACTGAAGGAGGTGCGCGGCGGAGGCTTCGCCATCTCGCTCATGGCCAAATAGCGGCGTCCCTTGGGGGGCGTGCATCCGCACGGACGCATTCTTTCATCTATACGACAAGCCAATGAACCTGAACAAATGCCTGACCATGCTGATGGCAATCTTGGGAATGAGCACCGCCACGAGGGCACAGAGCCTCTTTGACGAGGCCGAATGGTCGCCGCGGCAGACCGTCTTCCATCTGAACGCGCCCACAAAGGGAGCCCCGGGCGTCACCCTCCGCATCTACGACGATGGCGAAGGGGGCGCGCCGGTGCAGGCGGTGCGCATGAGGAAGGACGGCACTGACCGATGGAAAGCCACCGTGAAGGGCAACCTGAAGGGCAAGTTCTACACCTTCGACATCGGCCTGAACCTGGGCGAGACACCGGGCGTGGCCGCCAAGGCCGTCGGCGTGAACGGCAACCGCGCGGCCATCATCGACCTCAAGGACACCCAGCCCGAGGGATGGGACGGCGACCGCCGGCCGCCACTGAAGTCGCCGGCCGACCTCGTGGTCTACGAGATGCACGTGCGCGACTTCACCCATGCCCTGCCGGGAATCGCCCATCCCGACAAGTTCCTCGGCGTGGCCGAGCCGGCCGCCATCGCGCGGCTGAAGGCGTTGGGCGTGAACGCCGTACACCTGTTGCCGTCGTTCGACTTCGCGTCGGTCGACGAGACCATCACCGACAACCCGCCCTACAACTGGGGCTACGACCCGAAGAACTGCAACGTGCCCGAGGGAAGCTACGCCACCAACCCCCGCGACCCCGCCACACGCATCCGCGAGTTCAAGCAGATGGTGCTGGCCCTCCACCGGGCGGGCATCCGCGTCATTCTCGACGTGGTGTACAACCACACCTACAACATCGAGGGGAGCAACTTCCAGCGCACCTATCCCGACTACTACTACCGCAAGACGGCCGACGGCCGATACTCCGACGGCTCGGGATGCGGCAACGAGACGGCCTCGGAGCGTCCGCTCATGCGGCGGTTCATGCTCGAGAGCGTGCGCTACTGGGCCGAGGAGTACCACATCGACGGGTTCCGGTTCGACCTCATGGCCGTTCACGACACCGAGACGATGAACGCCATACGGCGGGAACTGGACCGGGTGGACCCGTCGCTCTTCGTCTATGGTGAGGGATGGAGCGCGGGCAGCTGCGCCTGGCCCGAGGAGAAGCGGGCGCTGAAGGCCCATGTGGGTCAGATGCCGGGCATTGCGGCGTTCTCGGACGAGCTGCGCGACGCCCTGCGCGGACCCTTCGACGACGACCACAAGGGAGCGTTCCTGGCGGGTGTCGCCGGAAGCGAGGAGAGCGTCAAGGCGGGCGTCGTCGGCATGATAGCCCATCCGCAGGTGGACTACCGGAAGGTGAACTACGCCAAGGAGCCGTGGGCCGCCGAGCCCACGCAGATGATGGCCTACGTGAGCTGCCACGACGACATGTGCCTCACCGACCGCCTACGCGCCGAGCTGCCGGGCATCACCGACGAGGAGCTCGTGCACCTCGACCTGCTGGCGCAGACCGCCGTGCTCACCTCGCAGGGCGTGCCCTTCATCCTCGCGGGCGAGGAGGTGCTGCGCGACAAGCAGGGCGTGCACAACAGCTTTGAGTCGCCCATCGCCATCAACCGCATCGACTGGAGCAGGAGGGCGTTCTTCCCGCAAGTGTTCGACTACTACCGCGGCCTCATCGCCCTGCGCAAGGCGCATCCCGCCTTCCGCATGGGCTCGGCCGAGCAGGTGAGGAAGCACTTGGAGTTCCTGCCGTCGGCCGACGGGCTCGTGGCTTTTGTGCTGAAGAACCATGCCGGCGGCGACGAGTGGAACAACATCTACGTGGTGCTCAACGCCAACCGGGAGCCGCGCGAGGTGACCGTGCCGGAAGGCCGCTACACCATCGTGGCCGGCAACGGGAAGATAGCACCCGGGGGACTGCGTGACGCCCGGGGGCCGCGCATCGTGGCCGACGGGCAGAGCGCCACCATCTTCCACGACTAGACTTTCCGGGGCAGGAGGCCTTGCCGGCAACGGATTCCCGAAGGCGCGGCTCCCCTTCCCCACTCATGAAGAACAAAAGCAGGGCTCCGGCCCGATAGAACTAAAAAGAAAGATGAAACTAAAAGAAACCGGCCTTGCACTTGTCCTGGCCGCAACAACCCTTGCTATGCAGGCAGCAGTGAAAATCAACAGAATAGACCCGACCGACTGGTATGTGGGAATGGGCGACCCGACGCTGCAACTCAGGATCAGCGGACCGGGCGTGCGCGACGTGAAGAGCGTGACCACCGACTACCCCGGCGTGCGCGTCGACTCCGTAGTGCGTCTCGACTCGCCCAACTACCTCTTCGTCTATCTCAATCTGTCGGGTGCAAAGGCCGGTGAG
>CAZVWX010000269.1:0-2994 GCA_964631105.1 uncultured Prevotella sp.
TGACGACAAGCCCCTTCTCACGGTCGATGCCCGAGACGTTGCCCCAGGTGAAGAGGACCAGATTGTGTTTTACCAAGTCAAGGTTGGCACGGAAAACTTTTTCTTTCAGTTCTTCTAACATATCAATAGTCTTTTTTTAGATATTACTTTTCAATCCTTCGGATTCTTCTCCTCGTTTGAGCCGCCCGTCCACTATCTTTTGCCTAGAGTCTGAAGTTCGGGTCGGCCGAATAGGCCCTTCGGTTGAAACGGTAGAGAGCCGCCCCGCGCTTCGAGGTCACCTTGTCGACAAGCTCGGTCTTTTCGATAAAATCGATTTGCTTGATGCGCTTGCGGAAATTCCGCTTGTCTATTTGCTCGCCCAGAATGGCCTCGTAGACGTGCTGCAACTGGGTGAGGGTGAACAGGTGGGGCAGGAGATTGAAGCTCAACGGCTCGGTGTTGATATGGCGGCGAAGCATCATGATGGTGTCGTGCACCATTTTGTTGTGGTCGGAATACAGGCGGGGAAGCGCGTCCAGACTCACCCATTCCAGGCCGTGCGCCTGGCGGAGCTGGTCGTCGTAATCGGCCACATTGATGAGGGCGCAGTAGGCCACCGAGATGACCCGCTCGCCGGGATCGCGATCGATGGCTCCATAGGCCCCCACTTGCTTCATATAGATGTGCTTGAGCCCGGTCAAATCGTAGAGCACACGACTGGCGGCCTCCTCCAGGCTCTCGTCAGCGCCGACGAAACCGCCGTAGAGCGACCATTGCCCACGGCCGGGATCCATCTTCCGTCTGCCGATGAGCAACTTCAAGCTTTCGCCCTCGAAGCCGAGCACGATGCTGTCCACCGACACCCAGACCTTGGAGTGCTCACTGTAAAAACCGGTCATAAGCTATAGTCTTCATTGCGTCATGCGTTCAAGAGGGTGTGTCATTGCTTTCAAGGCCCGCCTTTTCAATGCAGGCATATGCGTGGCCAGAATTTGACACACCCTCTTGAAGTTCCAATTAGAAGAAATACCAATAGAAAGCGCCGCACAGGGCCAGCACGCCCAGCGAGCCCACCACGTCCTTCCAGTCCCAGCTCTCGCGAATCTGGCGGCTGTAGTCGGGGGTGAAGGTGATGGCCTCCACCTGCTCCTTGCTCGGCGCCTTGGTGAAGAGCGACACCGCGAACATGAAGACGCAGATGAACACCAGCAGCCAGCACTCGAAGACGAGCCAGTTGGTCTGCCAGAACCATGCCGTGGCATCCCAGAAGGCACCGTCCATCACCTTGTTGCCCGTGTCGGTGACGACGTTGGTCAGCAGGCGCACCATGCCGATGAGGAAGCCCACGATGAGTCCCCACTCACCGGCCTTGGGCGTAATCTTCTTGAAGAAGATGCCCAGGAAGAACACGGCCACCATGGCCGGAGCCAGCAGCGACTGGATGCCCTGCAGATAGCTGTAGAGCTTGCCCAGGCTCATCATCACGGGAATCCAAATGATGCCGATGATGACAATCACCACCGTGGCGGCGCGGCCGGCGAAGATGTAGTGGCTTTCGCTCTTGCCTTGGCGCAGGGGCTTGTAGAAGTCCTCGGTGAAGAGGGTGGCGCAGGAGTTGAAGAAGGCGGCCAGCGACGTGACCAGGGCGCAGACAAAGCCCACAGTGACCAGGCCCTTCACGCCAGCGGGAAGGATGTCCTTCACCATATAGGCATAGGCTCCGTCGGTGTCGCCCATGTTGAACATGCCCTTGCTGGCAAGCGTGGCAGCCACCATGCCGGGGATGAGGAACATGAAGACGGGAAGAATCTTGAAGTAGCCGGCGCAGATGGTGCCGCGGCGAGCGCGCTTCATCACCACACGGTTGTCCTCACCCTTCTTCTGCCCAAGCACACGCTGCACGATGTGCTGGTCGGTGCACCAGTACCAGAAACCGATGATGCTCGCCCCGAGGAAGACGACGAAGCCGGGATATTCATGATAGAGGGGGTCGGGGTGGCCCGAGGCGTTGATGGTGGACCAGTGGAACATGTGGGTGGTGCCGTAGCCGTCGTGCAACTGTGAGCAGTAGTTCATCATGTTGGTCCAGCCACGCGAAATGCTGCCGTCGCCGCAGGCTGCAAGGCCAAGGAAGAGCACGAGGAACGAACCGACGATGAGGATGGGGGTCTGGATGGCCGACATGGTCATCACACCCTTCATGCCGCCGATGATGGTGAAGATGGCGGTGATGATAATCAGCCCCAGGGCACCATACCAGAACGGCAGGCCGAAGAGATACTCGAAGAAGATGCCGCCCGTATAGGCCGTGACGCTCACCTTGGTCAGGATGTAGGCCACGAGGGTGATGACGGAGAGCCATGTGCCCGTGCGCTTGGTGTAGCGGTATTTCAGAAACTCGGGCATAGTGATGATGCGGCCGAGCTTGTTGTTGAGCAGCTGATAGAATGGAACGAAGAGCCATCCGAGAATGAGAATCATCCAGCCCTGCATCTCCCAGTGGGCCATGCCCACACCGTTGAGCGCGCCCGTTCCGGCAAGCCCCACAAGATGCTCTGAGCCAATGTTGGCGGCAAAGATTGCCATACCGATAACCCACCAGGGCTCGCCCTTACCATAAAGGAATTCCTCACTGTTGGCTCCTTGCGACTCGCGCTTTGCTTTTGCCAGGGCATGCCAAACCGCGCCGATGACGCAGGCTATACCGACGGCGAAGACGACCCAGTCGAGCCAGATAAATTCATGTGCTGACCAATTCATTTTCTACGTTTCGTTTTTTAGATTTATAGTTTAAGTTGATTACTTCTTCACCGAGAACTTATAGACCAGATGCGAATGATACTTCTCGCCGGGCTTCAAGAAGGGGTTCGACTTCTCCCATCCCGGGGTCTTGGCGTTGAACTTCGTGGGCGAGTCAGGGTACTTCTGGCTCTCGAAGCAGACGCTCACATGCTTGGGATAGAGCACGCCGTGCTTGCCGGGGATGCCGTTGCCCTGGAAGTTGCCCGTATA
>CAZVWX010000270.1:0-2988 GCA_964631105.1 uncultured Prevotella sp.
CAGTTCTCGTCGTAGAGCACGATGCTCGACCGGTGCTTCTGGCTTTCCAGGCGGTTCACAATCTGGTTGGCCTCCTCGGTCATGTGCTTGTCGATGTCCTTGCGCTGCTCGTTGTATTCGTTGATGTGGCGGGCCATCTTCAGCGCCGAGGCGAAATCCTTCTCCACCAGCAGGTCAACGCTCTCCTTGCCGTTCTCCATGCGCCCCGAGGCGTTGATTCTCGGCCCGATCTTGAAGATGATGTCGCTCATGGAGATGTCGCGTCCGGTGAGCCCGCAGATGTCGATGATGGCCTTGAGCCCCACCGACGGGTTCTGGTTGAGCTGGCGCAGGCCGTGGAAGGCCAGGATGCGGTTCTCGTCGACCACGGGCACGAGGTCGGCGGCGATGCTCACGGCGCAGAGGTCGAGCAGGGGGATGAGCCTGGAGAAGGGTATGCCGTTGTTCTTGGCGAACGCCTGCATGAACTTGAACCCCACGCCGCATCCGCAGAGCTGCTTGAAGGGGTAGGGGTCGTCGGGCCTCTTGGGGTTCAGCACGGCGACGGCCTCGGGCAGCGTCTCGTCGGGCACGTGGTGGTCGCACACGATGAAGTCGATTCCCAGGCTCTTGGCATAGCTGATTTCCTCGAAGGCCTTGATGCCGCAATCGAGGATGATGATAAGCTTCACACCTGTGGAGTGGGCGTAGTCGATGCCTTGCTTGCTCACTCCGTACCCCTCGTCGTAACGGTCGGGGATGTAGTAGTCGATGTTGGAATAGAACTGCTGGAGGAACTTGTAGACCAGCGCCACGGCGGTGCATCCGTCCACGTCGTAGTCGCCGTAGACGAGGATGCGCTCCTTGCGCCCCATGGCGTCGTTGAGCCGGTCCACGGCAATGTCCATGTCCTTCATCAGAAAGGGGTTGATGAGGTCGGCGAGCTGCGGCCTGAAGAAGCGCTTCGTGGCCGACTCGGTGGTGATGCCGCGGCGGATGAGGAGCAGGCCCAGCATGGGGCTGATGCCCAGCTTCTCGCCGAGTTCCTTAGCCGACTGACTTTCTTGTGGTGTGGGTGCTTGGTATTTCCATTTAAAATGCATTTTAGGTTTGTTTTTTCTTTCTGCCCGTAAAGGTAATAAAAAAAACGGCAAAATGCTGCATTTTTCCCTAAGTTTATGAGATTTTAAGGTTTCGACGTGCCTTTTCTCCTTCTTTTGTGGCCGTCTGGATGCCCTTACAAGGCTTTCGTAACATCCTTACAAGGCTTTCGTAACATCTTGCGAGTGCGGTTTGGCGCTTTTGGCAACGGCTTGATTCGGATGGTTGCGGATGCACATATGGGCAAAAAAAAGGAGGATGCATGATTTTGATACACCCTCCCAGGCCCTCTCCCCGCGTGCGGGGACGGGGCTAGATGTTCAGCTTCTTGCGGATGTCCTTGGGCACGGCGTTCTTGTTCACCATGAAGTCCATGGTCTTGTAGGCCACGAAGTTCTTGGTCATGTACCAGATGCCGTCGTAGTCGCCATACTTTCCCCAGGAGTTCTTCACCATGTAGTACTCCTTGCCGTTCTGGTCCTTGGCGATGCCGAAGATTTGCATGCCGTGGTCGTCGGTGGTCTCCCAGTTGTCGAAAGCCTCCTGGCGCATTTCCTGCGTGGGTTGTATTTCGGGAGCGTTCACGCCCAGCGAGTCGAGCTTTTCCTTCTTCTCGCTCTTCGACAGCTTGAACCACCGGTCGGCGTCGGTGCCGGCCATGGAGCGTGCCTTCTTCACGTCGTAGGCGATGCCCAGGCCCGAGCGGGTGAATCCGTCCTCGGTCACGTCGCCGCCCCACGCCACGGTGTAGCCGTTCATGATGGCGTTGTCGATGATTTTGGTCAGATCGTCCATCGGCACGTTCCAGCTCAGCGGCCAGCGCCAGTTGTCCTGTACCTCGACGGCGAAGGCCGACCAGAAGGGATGGTGTGTGTACGACGTGAAGGAGACGTAGTCGTCCCAGTCCAGCCCGAGGCTGGCGGCGAAGGTCTTCGGTGTGTAGCTCTTCCCCTCGTAGGTGAACGTCTCGGGGCATTTGCCCAGATAGGCGTCGAGGATGCCCTGCAGCCCGTTCTTCCATGCCGGCGTGAGCTTGGTCTCCTTGCCCTTGGCGATGCCCTCCACGTAGGGCGTCATCACGGCGAAGAGCTCGCCGAAGTTGGCCAGCGTGTCGCCGTAGAGCGTGCCGGGCAGGGGCATGGCGTCTTCGGGCACGATGCCATAGTGCTGGATGCAGTAGAGGGGATCGTAGGCCGAGCCGCCCTGCGAGAAGCTGACGTCGCCGTGCATCCTCACGGCCATGACGGCGCGATCCAGGTAGGTCTTGTTGGCCACGTACATCTCGCAGAGGTCGTATGTCTTGCCGGTTTTCTTCAGGATTTCGCTTTCGAAGAAGCTCAGCGTGGAGTAGGCCCAGCACGTGCCCGACCGGTTCTGGTCCTTGATGCTTGTGATGGGGTTCTCCTTCACCACGGTAAAGACGGGTTTGCTCTTGTTCACCACCGAGTCCTTGGCGGTCTTGGCCCCTGCTGCGACGGTGCCGAGCGCCACCAGGACGAATGTCAATAGCTTTCTCATGTTTTGCTTGGTTGTTATGTTTTCTTTAGTTGGGTAATCTTATGCGTTGCCGCCCTCCCTGGCCTCGGCCAGGAACTGTTCCACGTCGGCGGGATGATAGGGTATGCGGTCTTTTCCGATGAACCGGCAGCCGTCGTGGGTGATGAGCAGGTCGTCCTCGATGCGGATGCCGCCGAAGTCCTTGTAGGTTTCCAGCTTGTCGAAGTTGATGAACTCCTTGCAGTGGCCGCTTTGCCTCCACTCGTCGATGAGGGCGGGGATGAAGTAGATTCCGGGCTCGTCGGTCACCACGAACCCTTCCTGCAGGCGGCGGCCCATGCGCAGGCAGTTGGTGCCGAACTGTTCCAGGTTGGGGCGCACCTCGTCGTCGAATCCCACGTTCACCTGGTC
>CAZVWX010000271.1:0-2973 GCA_964631105.1 uncultured Prevotella sp.
CATCACAGGCCTCTACACCAAGTACAGCAACACCATCAAGGTGGCCAAGGAGGTGATTGGCATCAGAAGCCCCTACAACACCTTCGGCACCATGCACATCCTCAACACCAAGCGCGGCACCTACTACATCGCCGACACGCTCATCAACCGGCACCCCGACGGCAACGTGCTCGCCGACATCGCGCGCCTCTCGGCCAACACGGTGAAGTTCTTCAACGACAACCCCGTCATCGCCATGATCAGCTACAGCAACTTCGGAACCGACAAGGTGGGCTCGCCGGTGAAGGTGCACGAGGCCGTGGAGGCCCTGCAGAAGGCTTTCCCCGACCTGCCCGTCGACGGCGAGATGCAGGTGAACTTCGCGCTGAACAACGAGCTGCGCGACGACAAGTTCCCCTTCACACGCCTGAAGGGGAAGAAGGTGAACACGCTGGTCTTCCCCAACCTGAGCTCGGCCAACGCGGCCTACAAGATGCTGCAGGGGCTGGACCCCGACGCCGAAATCATTGGCCCCATCCAGATGGGGCTGAACAAGGCCATCCACTTCACCGACTTCGAGAGCTCGGTGAGCGACGTGATGAACATCACGGCCGTGGCCTGCATCGACGCCTACGTGGAGCAGCTGGTGAACAAGAAGTGACCGCGGGCGGGAACACCACGTGACAGAATGGGAGAAACCAAGATTTGCCGCCAAGGCATGTCTTGGTTTTTTCTTTGCTCCTCGTGGCCCTTCTTCACGAAGGTCTTGTCAGAGCGACATGATGAACGCGTCCCAGTCGGCGGCGCCGCCCTTCTTCTGGAACACTTTCTGATAGAGGCGGCTGCGGATGGAGCTGATGGTGCTGGGAGTCTTGTTCATGGCCCGGGCAATGTCGCGCACGATGATGTTCAGCTTCACGAGCATGCACACGCGGTATTCCACGACCGACATGCTCACAAGCCCCTGCAGCCGGTAGGCGAAGTGGGGATACACCTGCTTCAGGCGGCGTTCCAGCTCCGCCCAGTCGTCGGCGGTGAACTTGTCGCCCGCGGCCAGGCGCTCCTTCACCGACAGATAGTAGGGCGAGCTGAGGAAGTCGCTCTCCACCTCGGCTTGCGCCTGCCTCATCTTGGCGGGCACGTCGCGCCGCTCCTCCTCAATCTCGCGCAGGCGGCGCCGCAGCCTGGTGGCGCGCCGGTGGCTGTGCACCGCGCAGACGGCCACGGCGGCCAGCGCCGCGAGCAAGGCCCCCAATATATAATATAAGGTGTGGTTGGTGCGCTGCATGTCCACCTCGGCCTTTGAGATGACATAGTGCTCGGGCGGCGCCGTGCCGCCATAGTCGAAGCCGCGTGCGATGTCGGCGATGCGCTGCCGGTTGGCCCGGACGAAGCCCGAGGCCCGGGTCAGGGTGTACTTCACGCCATAGCGCTGCACCACGAGCGTGGTGTCGTCGGGCAGGCGGATGGGGCGGCGCTCTCCCTCCTCCGCATACAGGATTTCGCCGCCGCGACGCCGGGCCGTGTAGCCGAACCGCTGGCGGGGCACGACGCTGATGGCGTCCTTCAGCAGCCGCAGGCTGCACACGTAGCCCACGCTGTCGTCGTAGACGCAGAGCTCCGTGACGCCGTCGCGGTTGGGATAGTCCACGGTGATGTCGCCGGGATACCACACTTTCGTCAGCACCCAGATGTCGTGGATGCCCAGCCCCGAAGGCTCGCCGCCCGCCCTCGCGGAGCAGGCGCAGGCACAAAGGAGCGCACAGAGCAGGAGCGCGCGCCCCAGGAACATTCTCTTCATAGAAGCAGACCGTTGTTGGTTTCGTGAACGCAAAGTTACAAGAAAAAGCCGAAACCGCCAACGGCCCGCCCGCTTTTTCCCCATCTCTTGTACTTGCAAACTTGTTCGCACTCCAAATGGCCCCGTCCCCGGGCAAATGCAAACAAAATGCGAACGCTTTTTCTTGCTTTTCCGCGGATAAAACCATAAATTTGCCGACGGAAACAAGCTTTAAGTCTAGGAAAAGTGAAACTGAAACATTCACTACTGTTAGTATGGCTGCTGTCATGGGTGGCCGGCGCAGTGCCCTCGCAGGCGCAACGCCGGCTGCCCGACAGGGCCATCGTCGGCACATGGGTGCTCGTGTCCATACAGGCCGAGGGCGAGAACAAGGTGACGCTCGGGGGCAGCTACTCGCGCGTGAAATATTATGGCTCGAAAGGCGAGTACGCCTGCGCCGAAATCATCAAGTCGGGGAACAACAAGTACGCCATCAAGCCCCACGAGTACGGCACCTACACCTATCACCGCGGGGTCTATACGGAGATGGGGCGCAAGGGCGTCTTCGTGCTGAAGGGGCACACGGCCTACGGGAAATGGTACAACCAGCACGAGGAGTGGCGGAAGGTGAAGCTGCCCGGCAAGCTCACCCGCGAGATTGTGGCCCGGTGCAGGGCCAGCGGCGACGTGCCTGCCGACGTGCAGAAGCAGATTCGCCAGTACATCTTCAGACGGTAGGCTCCCGCCGGGGCGGGGGCGCCGCCGTCAAGCGAGCTTGCAGCCCACCCACACGGCCGCCAGCCCGAGCCCGATGCTGGCGGCGACATAGGCGATGGACAGCAGCGGCATGTGAGCCGCGAGCAGTCCGTCGCCTTCCTTCATGAAGGTGGAGAACGTGGTGAAGCCGCCACAGAAGCCCGTCGCCAGCAGCAGCCGCGCCGCCGGCGACAGCCAGCCGCGCCCGGCGGGGAGGGCCGACAGCCAGCCTATGAGCAGGCACCCGACCATGTTCACCACAAACGTGCCCAGGGGAAACGGCGTGGACACAAGAGCCGCCGACACCCTCGACACCAGATAGCGCAGTGCACCGCCGGCACCCGAGCCTATGAAAACCAGCAGAAAATCCTTCATCGCTTGTTGCATGTTGCTGAATCGTTGCTGCAAAGATAGTGCAAACCGAAGACAATACAAAATGAATCCCATTCATTTTTATT
>CAZVWX010000272.1:0-2958 GCA_964631105.1 uncultured Prevotella sp.
ACGATGGGCAGATTGTCGTGGACCCCGAGGCCCGCCTCGACGAGGAGCTCATCATCCGCCCCACATCGGAGACGATGATTTGGCACACCTACAAGAACTGGATTCACTCCTGGCGCGACCTGCCCCTGATGTGCAACCAGTGGTGCAACGTGATGCGCTGGGAGATGCGCACGCGCCCCTTCCTGCGCACGTCGGAGTTCCTCTGGCAGGAGGGGCACACGGCGCACGCCACGGCCGAGGAGGCCGAGGCCGAGGCGCAGAAGATGCTCGGCGTGTATGCCGACTTTGCCGAGAAGTGGGCCGCCATACCCGTGGTGAGGGGCGTGAAGAGCGAGACGGAGCGGTTCGCCGGCGCGCTGAACACCTACACCATCGAGGCGATGATGCAGGACGGCAAGGCCCTGCAGAGCGGCACCAGCCACTTCCTGGGGCAGAACTTCGCCAAGAGCTTCGACGTGACCTTCCTCAACAAGGAGAACAAGCCGGAATACGTCTGGGCTACGTCGTGGGGCATGTCGACACGCATGATTGGCGGACTCATCATGACCCACTCCGACGACAACGGACTGGTGCTGCCGCCACGCCTGGCACCCATCCAGGTGGTCGCCATCCCCATCTACAAGAACGACGAGCAGCTCGCCGCCATCACCGCGCGGCTGCAGCCCGCCATCGACGCCCTGCGCGACATGGGCGTGAGCGTGAAATATGACGACGCCGACAACAAGCGGCCGGGATTCAAGTTCGCCGACTACGAGCTGAAGGGCGTGCCCGTGCGGCTGGTCATGGGCGGCCACGACCTGGAGAACAACACCATCGAGCTGATGCGGCGCGACACGCTGGAGAAGGAGAACGTGCCCTTCGACGGCATCGTGGAGCGCGTGAGGAACCTGCTCGACGAGATGCAGACGGCCATCTTCGAGAAAGCCCGCGTGTTCCGCGACAGCCACACCTACGAGTGCGACAACTACGACGAATTCAAGGCCCGCATCAAGGACGGCGGATTCTTCATCTGCCCGTGGGACGGCACGGCCGCGACCGAGGCCAAGATCAAGGAGGACACGCAGGCCACCATCAGGTGCATCCCCTTCGATGTGGACCAGAACGTCGGCGGCCTCACCGACATGGTGAGCGGCAAGCCCGCCCTGCACCGCGCCGTCATCGCGCGGAGCTATTGACGCGCCCCGTGGCTCTTTCCGCGGCCCCGGCCGGCACAAGTCACGGCCCCTGCCGTGGGCGCTTGCCGGGCACGGCTTTTCACCGCCCCGGCTGAGCCCCGCCTTATTTCATCAGATACGAATCCTTGAAGCCGAGGAAATAGAGTATCCCGTCCAGGCCAATGGTGTTGATGCTCTGCTCGGCATTGGCCACGACGCGGGGCTTGGCGTGGAAGGCTATGCCGAGCCCCGCCTCCGAAATCATGGGCAGGTCGTTGGCGCCGTCGCCCACGGCGATGGTCTGGGCCAGCTTCACCTTTTCCACCTGGGCGATGAGCTTCAGCAGTTCGGCCTTGCGGTGGCCGTCCACAATCTCGCCCACATAGCGCCCGGTGAGCTTCCCGTCCTCGCCAATCTCCAGCTCGTTGGCATAGACGTAGTCGATGCCGTAGCGCCGCTGCAGGTATTCGCCGAAGTAGGTGAACCCGCCGCTGAGGATGGCAATCTTGTAGCCCGCCTCCTTCAGCACGCGCATGAGCCGGTCGGTGCCCTCGGTGATGGGCAGGTGCTCGGCGATGTCCTGCATCACGCTCACATCGAGCCCCTTGAGCAGGCGCACGCGCTCGGTGAAGCTTTCCTTGAAGTCGATCTCGCCCCGCATGGCCCGCTCGGTAATCGCCGACACCTGGCCGCCCACGCCGTGGCGCCGCGCCAGCTCGTCGATGCACTCGGTCTGGATGAGCGTGGAGTCCATGTCGAAGCAGATGAGGCGCCGCATGCGGCGGTACATGTCGTCCTTCTGCAGCGAGAAGTCGATGCCCAGCTCGTGCGAGAGGCGCATGAGCTCGCCCTGCATGCCCGCCCGGTCGCTGGGCGTTCCGCGGAGCGAGAACTCGATGCAGGCCCTGACGTTCCTGTTGGGATGGCGGATGCTCTGCCGCCCCGTAAGGCGGAGGATGGAGTCGATGTTGAACCCCTGCTCGGCAATCACCTTCGTGGCCGCGGCAATCTGCTCGGCCGACAGGCTCCGCCCCATCACGGTGAGGATGTACCGGTTCTTTCCCTGGCGCCCCACCCACTCCTCGTACCGGTCGTCGGAGATGGGCGAGAAGCCGATGTTCACCCCCAGCTCGTTGGCCTTGAAGAGCAGCTCCTTCATCACCTGCCCCGACTCCATGCTGCCGAGCCGGATGAGGATGCCCAGCGAGAGCGTGGAGTGGATGTCGGCCTGGCCGATGTCGAGCACCTGGGCGTGGTGGCGCGCGAGGATTTCCATGACTGATGCCGTCAGTCCGGGGCGGTCCTGCCCCGTGATGGCGACGAGGATTTGCTCCCTGGTGTCTTCTGCTTTCATTTCTTTGTCCGCTTTGGTTGTCTTTTCTTGTCGTTTGGCGAGGCGGCCGCGGCTCGCTTCGCAAGGCGGCCCCCGCCTATTATATATAATAAGGTGTAGCCCGATGCTGCATCGGCGCGTGGTGATGCAAAAATAAGCAAAAACCACGAACCGCGCAAGCCCCAAAAGCACTTTTTGGGAAAAAAGATGGGGAAAAGTTTGGTGGATTGAAAAATTACCTTTACCTTTGCACCGCATTCAAAACAACGCTTGGCAACTCGGTTTGCGAGCCCTGACTGGAAGGATGGGTGAGTGGCTGAAACCAGCAGTTTGCTAAACTGCCGTGCGCAATTACGCGTACCGGGGGTTCGAATCCCCCTCCTTCCGCGCTGGGGGTACAGGCTTGCGAGAATGATGACTAACGGTCGGTTCATCTAACGGTTAGGATACAAGATTCTCAATCTTGGCATA
>CAZVWX010000273.1:0-2952 GCA_964631105.1 uncultured Prevotella sp.
CAGATGTTGGGAGCTGGCTTGCGGGCCTGCCACGGGCCTACCGACTCTGCCCAATGATAAATGTTGCCGATGCCCTCGCCGTGGCTCATGCATCCGCCGGGGAAGCGCACGAACTTCGGCTTCAAGGCCGCGATGGCCTCGGCCAAGTCCTTGCGCAGGCCGTGCCCCTTGTAGGTGTCGTGGGGGAAGAGGCTCACCATGTCGAGCCCCACTTGTCCCTTCTTCTTCACCACGACGGAGAGCGCCACGACCGTCTCCCCCGTCACGCCGGCCTTCTTGCGCAGCTTCCCCCGGGTGTCGAGCGTGAGGCGGTATGGATTCCATCCCTCGCCCCGGGTCTCCACGCGTCCCTGGGCCAGCACGTGTCCCAGGGTGTCGGTGAGCGTCACAACGAGCTGGTTCTTCTCCGAGCCCACGTTCTTGGCCCATACCGAGAAGTCATATTGTGCGCCGGGGTCCTTGATTTCGTTGAACCCGCGGTTGAGTAGTCCCTGCCCCTGCGCCACGACGGCATAGTGCGGGTTGTTGGCCGAGAGGCCACCGTCGGTGCTGATGGCGGCGAGCGGCAGGTCGGCGAGCCGCGTGCCCTTGCCCTCGGGCGAGAGCAGCTGCCAGGCCGTGGCCGCGTTCCACTTGCCCTTGCGGTCGTCGGCGTTGTATTCAAAGTCGCGGTTTTCCACGAGCTCCGCATAGAGTCCGCCGTCGGCCGCGCGGCTGATGTCCTCGAAGAACACCCCGATGAGCCGGTCGCTGATGGGCTTCACGCTGGTGCTGTCCACCCTGAGCACGGCCTCCACCCGCTGCGGCAGAGCGGCAAAGCGCGTGCCGTCGTCGCGCATGCTCTCGGCAAAGCGCTTCTGGTCGTTGGCCATCGCCCTTGTCCAGTCAATTAGGTAATGCAAGTGCACCGCCGGCACCTCGAAGATGTTGCCCGTCTGCACCTTTCCGGCCACGGTGGCCGTGTCCATCTGCCAGAGCACCTCGTCGGCCGAGGCCTCCAGCGAGTCCTCTTCGAACTTCCGGAAGTCGTCCGAGGCCTGCACGTATCGCTTTCCGCGAGCCGTCTTCAGGTAGATGTCCCATGTACCGTCGGCCATCTGGTAGGCCACGGGGTAGTCCACTCCCTTCTCCCTCACCCGCGGATAGTCCTGCGGGCGCCAGGTGATCAAGTCTTCCGAATAGGCCACGGCAAAGGCCGGCGCCTGGGCGTTCAGGCTCCACAAGGCCCTCCACGAGCCGTCGGCAGCCTTGGCCACGAAGGGGTGGCGCATCTTCTTCTCGGCCCCCCACGGCCCGTAGTCGCACGCCACCACCTGCCCCAGGTCGGCCCACGTCTCGTCGTCGGCCTGGTAGGCCACATGCAGCCCGTCCTTCTCGCCGGGCGAGAACACGAAGATCTGGCACGTGGTGTCGTTGCCGGCCACTGAGTAGGCCGGACTTTGCGCCCCCGCCACGCCGGCCGAAGCCAGCGCGAGAACCGTGATGGCAAGTCTTGCTGTGTTCGTCATCGCCTTCATGAATATCGGTGTCCTTCTCAACATCATTTGTAATACTCCTTCTTGCCCGCGGCGAGCGTGTTCTTCATCAGCGAGCAAATGGTCATGGGCCCCACGCCCCCCGGCACGGGGGTGATGAACGAGCACTTGGGGGCCACCTCGTCGAACTTCACGTCGCCGCAGAGGCGGAATCCCTTCTTCCTCGTGGCGTCGGGGACGCGCGTCGTGCCCACGTCGATGACCACGGCCCCCGGCTTCACCATGTCGGCCGTGACGAACTCGGGCCTCCCGATGGCGGCGATGATGATGTCGGCCGCGCGGCACTCCTCCCTGAGCGTGGCCGAATGGCTGTGGCACACCGTGACCGTGGCGTCGCCATACTGCTTCTGCATCATGAGCTGGGCCACGGGCTTGCCCACGATGTTGCTCCGCCCGAGCACCACGCACTTCTTCCCGCTCGTGGCGATGTGGTAGTGGGCGAGCAGCGTGAGGATGCCCAGCGGCGTGGCCGAGACGAAGCACGGCAGGCCGATGGCCATGCGCCCGACGTTGACGGGATGGAACCCGTCGACATCCTTTCGGTAGTCGATGGCCATGATGACCTTCTGCTCGTCGATGTGCTTGGGCAGGGGCAGTTGCACGATGAACCCGTCGATGTCGTCGTCCTTGTTCAGCCGGGCGACGCAGGCCAGGAGCTCCTCCTCGGTCACGTCGTCCTCGTATCTCACCAGGGTCGACTTGAATCCGCACTGCTCGCAGGCTATCACCTTGTTCTTCACATACGTCTCGCTGCCCCCGTCGTGGCCCACGAGCACTGCGGCCAGATGGGGCCTCTTGCCGCCGGCCGCCACGATTTGCTCCACCTCGGCGGCTATCTGCTGCTTGATGGCGGCCGCCGTGGCCTTGCCATCGATGATTTGACAACTCATTGCTATCTCTTGCTTTGTTTTTTTACGCTATCCTCACTTCATGCCCGGCATGCCCGGCATGCCCTTCATGCGGGCCATCATGCCCGCCATCTTGTTGCCCGTCACCATCCTCATCATCTTCCGCGTCTGGTCGAACTGCTTGATGAGGCGGTTCACCTCCTGTATGTCGGTGCCCGACCCCTTGGCGATGCGGCGGCGGCGGCTCACGTTGAGCACCTCGGGATGCGTGCGCTCCTGGGGCGTCATGCTCTTGATGATGGCCTCGATGCCCTTGAAGGCGTCGTCGGGGATGTCGACGTCGCGGATGGCCTTGCCCACGCCGGGAATCATGCTGGCCAAGTCCTTCAGGTTGCCCATCTTCTTGATTTGCTCTATCTGGGCCAGGAAGTCGTTGAAGTCGAACTTGTTCTTCTGTATCTTCCGCTGCAGCTTGCGGGCCTCCTCCTCGTCGAACTGCTGCTGGGCGCGCTCCACGAGCGACACCACGTCGCCCATGCCGAGGATGCGGTCGGCCATGCGCTTGGGGT
>CAZVWX010000274.1:0-2933 GCA_964631105.1 uncultured Prevotella sp.
AAAAAGCCAAGGAGGTGGTGGCGGAGTAGGAGTCTGCCCGACGGAAAGCATGATGCGAGAAGACGATTTCAGCTACACCGGCGAGAAGTTCGCCGACCTGCAGATGCTGCGCTACCGGCTCAAGGGTTTCGAGTCGCTCACGCTGAGGCAGAAGCTTTATGTCTACTGCCTGGCCAAGGCGGCGCTCTTCGGGCGCGACATCACCTACGACCAGCAGGGACGGTACAACCTGGCCATCCGCAAGCTCCTGGAAACCATCTACACCAGCTATCGCGGCAACCGCGACACACCCGACTTCAAGGCCCTGGAGGTCTATCTGAAGCGCGTGTGGTTCTCCTCGGGCATCTACCATCACTATGGCTGCGAGAAGTTCCGGCCCGGATTCTCGGAGCCGTTCCTTAGCGAGGCCGTGGCCGGAGCCGACGCTCAGGCCCTGCCCTTGCTAAGGGGCGAGACGCGTGAGGCCCTCATAGAGCGCCTCTTCCCCGTCATCTTCGACCCCGGCGTGCTGCCCAAGCGCGTGAACCAGGCCGCCGGCGACGACCTGGTGGCAACCTCGGCGTGCAACTTCTACGAGGGGGTGACGCAGGCTGAGGTGGAGCGCTTCTACCGTGGGAAGAAGGGGCCCGGCGGGCGGCAACCCTCGTGGGGGCTCAACTCCAAGCTGGTGAGGCGGAGCGGCGACCTGGCCGAGCTGGTGTGGCGCGAGGGCGGCATGTACGGCGAGGCCATAGGCCGCATCGTGAGGTGGCTGCAGCGCGCCGGCGAGTATGCCGAGAACGCCGCCCAGCAGCGCGTCATCGACCTGCTCGTGAAATACTACCGCACGGGCGACCTGGCCGTGTTCGACCAGTACTCCATCGCGTGGGTGGAGCAGCAGGATGGCATGGTGGACTTCATCAACGGCTTCATCGAGGTGTACGGCGACCCGCTCGGCCTGAAGGGCACGTGGGAGGGGCTTGTGGAATACGTGGACCTGGAGGCCACGCGCCGCACGCAGACCATCGCCCGCAACGCCCAGTGGTTTGAGGACCACTCGCCCGTGGACGCATCCTTCCGCAAGCCCGTGGTCAAGGGGGTGAGCGCCCGCGTGACATGCGCCGCCATGCTCGGCGGCGAGGAGTACCCCGCCTCGGCCATCGGCATCAACCTGCCCAACGCCAGCTGGATCAGGCAGGCGTACGGGAGCAAGAGCGTCACCATCGGCAACCTCACCGAGGCCTGCAACCACGCCGCGCGGGGCAACGGTTTCCTGGAGGAGTTCGTCGGCGACGAGGACACGCTGGCTCTCGTGCGTCGTTATGGCGACCAGTGCGACGACCTGCACACCGACCTGCACGAGTGCCTGGGCCACGGCAGCGGGCGGCTCGCGCCGGGCACCGACCCCGACGCCTTGAAGGCCTACGGCAACACCATCGAGGAGGCCCGCGCCGACCTCTTCGGGCTCTACTTCATGGCCGACCCGAAGCTGCTGGAGCTGGGGCTGCTGCCCGACGGCGAGGCATACAAGAGCCAATACTACACCTATTTGTTAAACGGACTGCTGACCCAGACCGTGCGTGTCAGCCCCGGCGCCGACATCGAAGAGGCGCACATGCGCAACCGTGCCCTGATAGCCTGGTGGGCCCTGGACCTGTGCGCCGAGGGCGATGCCACGCCGGCGGCCTCCATCGTGGAGCGCGGCGGCAAGCACTATGTGGCGGTAGGCGACTACGGGGCCCTGCGCCGCGTGTTCGCGCGGGAGCTGCGCGAGATACAGCGCATCAAGAGCACGGGCGACTATGAGGCTGCACGGAGCCTCGTGGAGCGCTATGCCGTGCACGTGGATCGGCGGCTCCACGCCGAGATGCTGCAACGCTACAACAAGCTCGGCATAGCCCCCTACAAGGGATTCATCAACCCGCACCTCACCCTCGCCCGCGACGCCGGGGGGCGGGTGGCCGACGTGCTGGTGGACTATTCCGAATCGTTTGCCGTGCAAAACCTGAGGTATTCTGACGAATACGCCACGCTGACAACATCATGACACCAGAAACCGAACAAAAGCTGAAAGACATCAAGCGGTCGTTCCGGCTGATGATGAACGGACCTGCCTCGCAGTCGATGCGCCAGCGCGGGCTCGACTACCATCTGAACTGGGGCGTGCCCTATGTGGAGCTGAAGGCCATGGCCTGCGCCTGTGGCAAGGACTACGACCTGGCCATCGCCTTGTGGAAGGAGGACATCCGTGAGTGCAAGCTGCTCGCCACGATGGTCATGCCCCCGGAGCGCATGGTGCCCGAGGTGGCCGACCTGTGGATGGAGCAGGCCACGACACAGGAGCTGGCCGAGATGCTGGCCTTCAACCTGCTGCAGCACGTGGACTACGCGCCCCTGCTGGCCTACCGCTGGATAGCCGCCGACGCGCCCCTGTACCAGATTGCGGGCTACACGCTGCTGGGCCGCCTCTTCATGAAGGGGCAGGAGCCCAACGAGCTGGGAATCAACGAATTCCTCGACCAGGCGGCGACGGCCGTCGCCGGCGACCATGCTGGCGTGAGGCACGCCGCCGCCAACTGCCTGCGCCTCTTCGCGCAGATGGGCGAGGTGTACCGACGGCTGGCCGGCTCGGCCTTGCGGCGGCTGGGCGGCGACGGGCCCGCTGGCATAGGCGGCGAGGCCGTTAACATACATTAGGCAAATTCTTTTCTTACATATTTCCATATCCCGGAAAAAAGCCGTAACTTTGTGCGGTCGATGTGAAAACGAAAAGAATGGAATCTGACAGCATAAGCAAGGCGAGACAGGTGCTCGACGGCTACCTGGAGACGAACGACCACCGGAAGACGCCCGAGCGATACGCCATCCTCGACGCCGTGTACAACGCCGAGGGCCACTTCTCGCTCGAGGAGCTCGACGAGGAGCTCGTGCGGAGGAAGTTCCCCGTGAGTCGG
>CAZVWX010000275.1:0-2910 GCA_964631105.1 uncultured Prevotella sp.
CCGACTCCTTGCTGACGACGGCGCCGGCCTCGACGGGATGAGCCGCGAGCAGATAGGCATACCACCATCCGCCCACGACGACGGCGACGGCCGCCATCAGGGCCAGCGCCCCCCACTTGCCCGCCATCCTCGGCCTCGGCATGACTGCCAGGGCAATCAGATAAGGCAACAGCAGTGCGTAGAACGACACGGGACCCTTGCTCAGGAACGAGAGCCCCATGAGCAGCCCCGCCACCACGAAGTTGCCGCGGCAATGGCGCTCCCCGTACAGGCCGCGCGTCAGATGGTATATCGCGGCCATCATGAAGGCGTGGCAATAGATGTCCCATGTGGCCGAGCGCCCCATCAGCACGACGTTGTAACAGGTGAGGAACACCACCACGGTGACCGCCGCCACGTCGTCGCGCCGCGAGACGTATCTTGCAAGCAGGAAGAGATAGAGCGTCCACACGCAGCCCATCACGGCAGGGGCCGCACGCTGGGCGCTGAGGCTGTCGGGGCAAGCCTTCTCCACCACCGCCGCCACCCACGTCGGCAGCGGGGGCTTCTCCAGGCGCAGCTCGCCGTTCATAGTCGGCACGAGCCAGTTGCCGTCGCCCACCATCTCGCGGGCCGTGACCAGGTTGCGCGTCTCCATGATGTCGGTGGGCAGTGCCCCGCGGTTGGCGAAGAATGTCACGATGCAGAAGAGGATGAGCAGGATGTGGCGTATGTTGTATTTGTACTTCATAGGCGCAAAGATATGAATTTTTTTATTGACGTGATAACAGATACTGCATGAAAAATGTTTCATTTAACCTAAAATCTTATCGTGGCCCTTGCGCCAAGGGTCATGGTGTGCATGAACTCGTCGCTGTACTGGCTGTGGGCGGGCTGCACGTTGTAGTCGAGGAAGATGCCCACACCGAGGTTCTTGCGCACGCGGTAGCCAATGTTCAGGCCCGTGCCGAAGCCCCAGCCGGCGTTGCGGGGCACGTACACGCCGCCGATGTCGGTGCTCTGGTATCTGATGTAGCTGGCCAGCAGCTTGCTTCCGACGGTCCACCGTGGTGTCAGGGGCAGACTGAGGTAGGGGCCTGCCGCAAACGAATAGAAGTCGAGCGTGTTCTCCGGAGCCATGGTGCCGTTGACGATGAACTGGACATTGGAGATGGTGGCGCGTCCGCCTATGCCGACATACCTGTTGAAGAAGTAAGCCCCCTCGGCTCCCAGCACCGTTCCCGTGGAGGTTTCGTAGGCCACCTCCTCGCTCACGTCGAAATGGCTCAGCGGGATGTTGAACCCCGCGTAGAGGCCGAAGAAGGAAGGCTTGCTGAAGCCGAGGCGCTCCTCGGGCCCGTCCTTGACGTTCAGTCCCCTGTCCTTGTAGATGAGGTCGGCGAGCCAATAGCCGAACTCCGTCGAGAGGATGCCCACCCCGGCTCCTACCAAGACATCAGAGAGCCAGTGCTTGTTGTTGGCCACGCGCATCAGTCCCGTTGCCGTGGCGCAGCTGTAGGCCCCGACGCCGACCCACGGCGAGAGGTGGCCGTACTCCTTTGTCAGCATTGTGGCGGCGGCAAAGGCCGTGGCGGTGTGGCCGGAGGGGAAGCTGTGGTTGTCGCTCCCGTCGGGGCGCTCCACGTGGGTGCTGTTCTTCAGGCCTTGCACGATGCCTGCGGCGAGGCCCATCGAGAGCGCGTCGCTCACCACCATGCGCCCCCAAGAGCTGCGCGACGGCACGCCCGCGGCCTTCAATCCGAGCATCACAGCTGCCGGGGCCAGCTGCAGGTAGTTGTCGGCGTTGCGGTGGAACTCCGGCATGAAGTCGTTGCGCAGGTGGCGGAACTTCGTGTCCTGGTGCTTCTCGATGAGGCCGCCCACTATCAGCGGCACGCCGAGATAGGTTGCCTTGAACAGGCGCGTCTGCCCGATGGAGTCCATCTTGGCCTGGAACGGATGAACCGCCAGGCTGTCCTGGGCCAGGGCGCCGGCGGCAGCTGTCAACAAGCATGCCGACAACACCAGCCGGCCGAAAAGCATCATTCTCATAAGCACCTTTCCTTTTTCTGATTCGTCTCCTATTATATATAATAAGGTGTAGGGGCAGTCCCTTGCGCCGATGGTTCACGGCCACCGCGCCGAGGAGGCGGGACACCCTGCCGCGCCGGCCCGGCGCCCTGCCTCCTGCTTGCCGGCTGCAAAGATAAGATGCGATTTTGGAGAAACTTTGGAGTTTTCCATGCTGAAGCCACACTTTCTTCCGCCGTCGCCCGCCTGCGCGGGCCTGCACAAGGCAGTCCATGATGCCAAGGCGCATGCCCCGCACGAAGCCGGGGAACAATAAAATTCGAACTTTTCCCGCAAAAAAGTATCAATTTGTTTGGCGGAACGAAATAAAAGTTATACTTTTGCAACCAGAAACAAGAAAACAAACGAGAATCATGGCGAAGAGCTACGCATCTTTTTATTATTACTTTTACTTTGCAAAGGATTGCAGAGCGGGAAGTTGCGTGTGAATTTCAACTTATGGTTCAGTTTAAGCAAAGACTAAGCGAAACATGAAATAAACCCTACGGCCCGCTCTGAGAAGAGACGGGCCGTTTTCGTTTCAGACATATGAAGAGAATAGCAATACAAGGAGACGTGGGCTCGTTCCACGACATCGCCGCCCACGAGTACTTCCAGGGCGAGCAGATAGAGCTGCTATGCTGCGACACCTTCGAGGAGGTGTTCGCACAGATGGGCCACGACCCCACCGTGGTGGGGCTGGTGGCCATCGAGAACACCATCGCGGGGTCGCTGCTCCACAACTACGAGCTGCTGCGGGCCTCGGGCGTCACCATCGCCGGCGAGCACAAGCTCTACATCAAGCACGCCATCTGCTGCCTGCCCGACGAGGACTGGGCCGACCTGTGCGAGGTGCACTCC
>CAZVWX010000276.1:0-2898 GCA_964631105.1 uncultured Prevotella sp.
AAGCTATATTAACATTTGAACACGTTTCTTAATCATAACATCACCACACGGAAATCTTCTCGTACATCTCCATCGTGCCGTCGCGGCGGCAGAGGAACCCCACGTTGTAGAGTCCGCCGTCGTCCTTGACGTAGGGCATGGAGCCGGTGATGATGTTGATGTTGTACGAGATGGCCAGCTCGCGGAAGCGGTCGCGAATCTTGTCGGTGTAGCGGGCCAGGGCGCGGATGCTCTGCGCCTCGCCCATCTTGTTGAACGGGGCCATGAGCGGTGCGTTGAAATATTCGGGAAAAAGGATGAAGTCGCTCTTGTAGTCGCTCACCGAGTCGACGAAGAACTCGGCCTGCTCGATGAGGTCGTCGATGTCCTTGTAGTTGCGCATCTGCCACTGCACCAGTCCGATGCGCACGCCGGGCCTGCGCTCCACCACTTTCTGCTCGGTGGGCGGCTCATAGTAGATGTTGTCCCACTGCAGCAGCACGGCGTAGTGGCGCGACTCCTCGTCGTTGGGCAGGTAGTTGCGCATGACGCGGCGCACGTGGAAGTCGTTGGAGAGCTGGAAGTTGAGCACGGGGTCGTAAATCTCGCGTGACTTCACCTTCTCGATGTATTCCTTGGGGCGCATCTGGTCGGCATACTTGTGGTAGTTGGGTATGCGGCCGCCGAACATGATGGCCTTCAGGTTGAGCTTCTCGCAGAGCTCCTTGCGGTACTCGTACATGCGGCGGCCGAGGCGCAGGCCGCGGTAGTCGGGGTGGATGAACACCTCGATGCCGTAGAGGATGTTGCCGTGGGGATTGTGCGAGGCGAAAGTCTCGTTGGCCGTCACCTGTGCGTAGGTGTGGTCGCCCTTCACCATGTTGTAGTCGACGATGATGCTCAGGGCGCAGCCCACGATGTGGTCGTCGGCCACAATCACCACCTGCCCCTCGGGGAAGATGGTGATGAGCTTCTTGATTTGCGCGTGTGTCCAGAACACGTCGCTGTCGCCGTAGATGCGCCGGAACGACTTGGCCAGCTGGTCGTAGTCGCCCATTTGGAGCAGGCGCAGCCCCACCTTGCTGATTTGCTTGGTTTCCATTACCTGTCGGTTTGTGTGTATGCAAAGGTATGAAAAAAAGCAATGCGCCGCAAGAGGAAAGCCAATTTTTTTCCTGCCTCCGCCAACGGCGGGGGCCGCGCCCCGTGCCGGCCCCGGATGGTGGAAACGGTGTTTCACGCTCCAACGCAGACCGCCCCGCCAACGCGAGTGTTGGCGGGGCGGTTGTGGATGGAATGTGGTTTCAGCAGGAGTGCCGGCAGCAGGCCGCACACTTGTTAGCTTACTTCACCACAAACTTCTTGCCGTTCTGGATGTAGACACCCTTGGCCAGACCCTGCTTGCTCACGCGGACACCCGAGATGGTGTAGACGGGAGCGTTGGCGCTGGCCTGCTTGGTCTCCACGGTGCTGATGCCGTTGGTGGCGTCGTTGCTGATGAAGGCCACGTTGCCGATGTACTCGAAGGTGTCGGCGGTCTTGGTGTCGATGGTGCCGGCGGCGGCATTGGTCAGGGCGTCGCTCGTCGGGTCGCTGATGACGCGCACGTACACCTTGTCCTGGTCGCCGGCCTCGGCGGGCAGGTCGCCCTCCAACTTAAGCCAGCCGTAGAGGGTGCCCTCGGTGCCGGAGAAGTCGGCGGTGCGGGCCACGGTGCTGAGGTCGCCCTCGGCAATCTGGGTCCACGTGGTGCCGTCGAGCGAGTACTCGGCCATCTGCTTCTTGAAGGCGAAGTTGTCGGTGCCCACGTAGGCGGAGAAGTTCACGTTGTTGTAGCCCTTGGTGCTCACCTCGTAGACGGCGTAGTTCATCTGGCCGGCCTGGTGTGCCACGGCGGGGGTGCGGCGCGACATGATGCCCATCTGGTCGTCCTCGGGATCCTCGCCGAACTTGTTGGCGCGCATCTGGAACATCAGTGCGGTGTTGTCGATGCTGCTCTGCATGTTGAACGGAGCGCTGACGGTGCCCTCGCCCAGGCCGGTGGTGTCGGCCATCACCTCATAGGCCAGGGCCTTGTGGGCGTCGTCGACATAGAGGTTGGCGTCGTAGCTGTTGTGGTTGTTGCCGCTGGCGCCCTGGAAGTCGAAGGCGGAAATCACGTTGCCCTCGGTCTCATAGGTGGCCGTCAGGTCGAGGTCGCCGGTGAGCGTGATGGTGCGGGTGGTCTCGTTGCTGCCGTCGCTCCAGCCCTTGAAGGTGTTGAAGGTGCGGTACTTCGAGTTGTGGTCGTTCAGCGCGATGGTAATCTCGTCGTTGACATAGTAGACGGGCTTCTCGGGCGTGATGGTGTAGCTGACGAACTGGCCGCCGCTGACGCTCACGTTCACGTTGGCCTTCACGGGGAAGGCGTCGACATACATGTTCTGTGCGCCCAGCTGCGTGCCGGTCATGGTGGCTGCTGCGCCGTTGACATCGGTGTAGGTGTCGTAGCCGGCGGTGTAGAGCTTGTTGCTCTTCAGCAGGTAGTAGAGCGAGTTCTCAGGATCCTGGAACACCTCGCCGGCGGTCCAGGAGGTGAGGCCGGCCTCCTCGGGAGTAAGGTCGGGGCGGCCGTCCATGCCACCGATGAACTCGGCGGTGAACTTCGACGTGCCCTCAGAGCTGTTGCCGTCGATCCAGCCCTTGAAGTGGCTGTCGATGACGTTGTTCGACTCCGAGAGGATGCCGCCGTCGCAGGTCAGCAGCGGGGTGGCGCCGTCGCTGTATCCTTCGGGCGAGAGCTGCTGTCCGGCCTCGGGAACCATGAAGATGTTGTCGTTGAAGTAGTAGGTGGCAGCCTGTCCGAGGTTGTTGCCCGTGTTGACGATGACCATGCGGTTGCCCTTGGTGGAGCCGTCTTCGGGAACATTGCTCTGGCCC